>JALRCL010000870.1 GCA_023268575.1 Patulibacter sp. | reverse complement strand
GTGCGTGCCGACACGATGACCCGGACGCTCCGGGTCGTCGTGCGCCGCGCGGGTGGCCCGGCGGCGAGGCGCGAGGCCGGCTCCGCCGAGGATGAGCCACTCCGCGGCGGGCGCGGCATCCCTTGCGGGACAAACGCTCTGGCGCGTGCGGTCCCGGCCTCGCCGTTCAGGCGGCCTTCGCCGGGCCGAGCACGCCGTCGACGAGGCGGTCGACGAAGCTCTTCGGAATCTGCACACCGGTCAGCGCACGAAAGACGATCGGGCCACAGAGGACGTCCCAGGTGCCGTCGACGTCGAGGCCGTCGGGCAGGTCGCCCTCCTGGATCCCGCGAACCAGCAGTGCTCGTTCGCGTTCGCGCTGGGGCTCGAGGTACCGCTCGCGGAAGAGCTCGGCGACGGCCGCGTCGTGCTGCGCCTCGCCGACGAGCGCCAGCAGGACACGGCCGGCGGGCTCCTTGGTCAGGAACCGGGCGAGGTCGCGCAGGTAGCGACGGACCGCGTCGACAGCGGGGCCCGTCTGCCGCGGGGCGAGCGCTCGACCGGCGTCCTCGACGAGGGTGTCGAGCAGGATGTCGACCTTCGACGGCCACCAACGGTAGATCGTCTGCTTGGCCACGCCGGCCCGCGAGGCGATGCCCTCCACCGTCACGCCGCCGAACCCCTTCTCGACCAGCAGATCGTCTGCAGCGTGCAGGACGGCGAGGCGGGCCTCTTCGTTGCGGCGGTGCGGGGCGCGGCCCTTGGTCGTGCGTTCGGCGGCCATGTCGATCGCGATCGACGTTAGCGCAACGCACCGTCTCGCTGACGCTTGACACGAGACGCACCGTTGCGTCTACACTGTCGGACGTGAGCGCCGCCCAAGCCATCCAGACCACGCCGGGCCGTGCGGTCGCCGCCGTCGCTCCGGCGATCGTCCTCGTGATCGGGATGGTCGCCGCGGTCAACCTGGCGATCCCGACGCTGCAGGCCGGCTCGCTGCACCCGTCGGTGTCGCAGACGGCCTGGGTCGTGGACAGCTACACGCTGGTCTTCGCGTGCCTGCTGATCCCCGCCGGCGCACTCGGCGACCGCTTCGGCCGCCGCCGCGGGATGCTCGCCGGCCTGCTCGTGCTGGCCGCCGGGTCGGTCATGGCCGCGCTGGCCCAGAGCGTCGAGGTGCTCATGTGCGGTCGTGCCCTCAGCGGGATCGGCGCGGCGTTCGTGCTGCCCGCCACGCTGGCCGTCACTCTCGGGCAGCTGCAGCCGTCCCAGCGGGCGCGCGGAGTGGCGCTGTGGTCGGCGCTGACCGGCGCTGGAGGGGCAGTCGGCAACGTCGGCGGCGGCGTGGCCGTCGAGCTGGGCGGCTGGCGGACCTTGTTCTGGGCGGGCGTGCCGATCGCGCTGGCGGCCGCGGCGCTGATCGCCGCGCGCGTTCCCGAGCAGACGCCCCATCGCCTGCCGGTCGATCCTGGCGGCGGAGGGTTGCTGACCGCCGGGACCCTCGGCGTGCTGTACGCGATCATCGAGTCGCCCGAGCACGGCTGGGGCTCGACGCAGGTCCTCGTCGGGCTCGCCGCGGGCGTCGCCCTGCTCGTCGCCTTCGCCGTCTACGAGTCGCGCCTCGACCACCCGATGCTCGACCCGCGCCTGTTCGCCGTGGCCGGCGTGCGGGCCGGGGCGCTGGGGATCGTCGCGTTGTTCTTCGCCCTGTTCGGGCTGTTCTACGTCAACTCCCAGTACCTGCAGGACGTCAAGGGCTACTCAGCGCTGCTCAGCGGCGTCTGCGCGCTGCCGATCGCGCTGGCCATGCCGTTCGCCAGCGCCCGCAGCCCGCGGCTGGCGGCCAGGTTCGGCGGCCGGGCGACGATCGTTGCCGGGATGGGCTTGGTTGCCGCCGGGCTCGCGCTGATGTCGCTGGCGGCCGTCGCGACCCCGTACTCCCTCTACGCGCTGCTGTTGGTCCTCGTCGGCGCCGGGATGGGCCTGGCGATGCCGCCGCTGTCGGGCCTGATGGTCGACGCACTCCCCGCCCACCAGTCGGGCGTGGCGGCCGGCCTGAACAGCACCACCCGCGAGCTCGGCTCGGCGCTCGGCGTGGCGGTGCTCAGCACGCTGCTGGCGACCCGCTTCTCCGCCCATCTGCCCGACGCGCTGCGCCGGCTGCCCGGCGGGCGCGAGGAGGCGGTCGGGCACTCGATCACCGCTGCGCTGAACGTGGCCCACCGCGCGCCGGACCCCGTCGTCCGCGCCGAGCTCGTGCACGGCGTACGCCAGGCCTTCACCCACGGCACCAGCCTCGGCCTCCGCGCCGGCGCGGCGCTCATCCTCGCGACCACCGTCGTGGTCGCCCACCAACGCACCACCAAAGGAAACGACTGACATGTTGCTCGTCACCGCCCCGACCTCGAACATCGGGAGCACGCTGGTCGACCTGCTGCTGCAGCAGGACGCAGACCTGCGACTCATCGCTCGCGACCCGGCGAAGCTCGACGCCCGCGTGCGCGATCGCGTCGAGGTCGTCGCGGGCTCCCACGGGGACCCCGCCGCGATCGACGCCGCCTGCCGAGGCGTCGACGCCGTGTTCTGGCTCACCCCCAACGACCCGGCCGCCGCGACGCTCGACGCGAGCTTCGCCGACTTCGCGCGCCCCGCCTGCGAGGCGTTCGCCCGCCACGGCGTCGAGCGCGTGGTCGGGATCTCGGCCCTCGGCCGCGACACGCCGCTCGCCGACGACGCCGGATGCGTCACCGCCTCCCTGGCGATGGACGACACGATCGCCGCGTCCGGCGTGGCCTACCGCGCCGTCGTGTGCCCGTCGTTCATGGACAACCTCCTCAACCACGTCGGCGCCATCAAGGAGCAAGGCCGCTTCTTCATGACCATCGACCCCGACCTCGAGGCGCCGTTGACCGCCTGCTCGGACATCGCCGAGCTCTCCGCGCGCCTGCTGCTGGACGGCACGTGGAGCGGCGCCGGCGAGGTCCCGTGCCTGGGCCCGGAAGACCTCTCGCCCAACGACCTGGCCCGGATCGCCAGCCAGACGCTCGGCATCCCCGTCGCCTACCAGCAGATCCCGAACCACGCCTTCGCCGAGCGCATGTCGGGCTTCGGCATGGGCCAGGCGATGGTCCAGGGCCTGATCGACATGTTCGACGCCAAGAACCAGGGCCTGGACACCGCCCGCCCCCGCACCCCCGAGAGCACCGCCCCGACGACGTTCGCGACCTGGTGCCGGACCGTCCTGGCGCCCGCCATCGACTCCTGACCACCGACCCGCACGGAGCACCCAGATGACCACGCTCGACACCGCCCCGCTGGCACCGTTGCTGGCCGACATGTTCGCCCAGGCCGAGGCGCCGCCCTCCGCGGACATGCGAGCCGCGCTCTCGGCGCTGGCGCCCCAGCAGCGCGCCGAGCTGAGCGGCAGCACCACCCGCTATCGCGAGTTCTACGACCTGGCCAAGGACGCCTACCTCGCCGTCTCGCGCGAGACCGGCCAGCTGCTCTACCTCCTTGCGCGCACCAGTCACGCCCGCAACATCGTCGAGTTCGGCACGTCCTTCGGCGTCTCGACCCTGCACCTCGCCGCCGGACTGCGCGATGGCGGCGGAGGGCGCATCATCACCACCGAGTTCGAACCCTCGAAGGCCGCTCGTGCCCGCGAGCACTTCGCCACGGCCGGCCTCGACGACCTCATCGAACTGCGCGAGGGCGACGCGCTGCACACCCTCGCCACCGGCCTGCCCGAGCAGATCGACCTCCTCGTCCTCGACGGCGCCAAGGGCCTGTACCCACAGATCCTCGAGCTCGTGCAGGACCACATGCCCGTCGGAGCGCTGCTGCTCGCCGACAACGCCGACGCCAGTCCCGACTACCTGCGACACGTCCGGTCCCCCGAGAACGGGTACCTGTCGCTGGCCTTCGCCGACGACGTCGAGCTGTCTCTCCGGACCCGCTGAGCACCCGCGCATGCCGAGACCGAACGATCGCTGAGCGCATCGATCCGGGCCGACGGCAGAGCACCTCCGACCCTCGACGCAGCGCTCCGCGTCTGGGATCTGCTGCCCGCGATGGGTTGGGAGGAGGCGTCGCCCCCGCGGCGGCTGGCACGGCAGCGCGCGGCCCGGCGCCGAGGGTGGCACAGAAGCGCCGGGCATCCCATCCGCCGCCCCTTTGGCGTTCGCGCGCTAAGCCGCGTGGACGTTCCAGGAGCACGGGCCCGGACTCGCGGGCCTCGGATCGAGATCTCCGCGACGATCAGCGAGGAGGCCTCGAGAACGAGAAGACCCTCCGTGAGGAGGGCCTTCTCGTCGCTGCTTCGGAGTAGCGGGGGCAGGATTCGAACCTGCGACCTTCGGGTTATGAGTTCGTGGGTGAACGCGCAATCCCAGTAGTTTTGTGTGCACGACGAGCGCAAGCGAGAAGGGCAGCTCTCCTTCCTCCGTGCGAATCGTCGAGCGCGGAGGCCGAGTGATGCTGTCTAGGCGGTCCCTGGCTACCGGTCAATCGACGGCGGCTCAACCAACGGTGGGTGGCCCGCACCGTTGGTCAGCGACGGGGTCCCGGTTGCGGGGGTCGTCGGTTGCGTCGTCACTCCGTTGACGAGGAGTCCTGATGCGAGGACGGCGACGGCGAGTAGGCCGCGGGTGGTGTGGCGTTTGCGGGCCGGGGTCAGCCAGGTCCAGACGCGTGCGGTGAGCCAGAGGCGGATGCCACTAGTGCCCGCGACGATCGTTGCTGCGCCGGCCATGCATTGGACGCACATCAGCGGGCTCCGACGGCCTGACGGATCGCGACGGCCCGCGTGGGCGGGCCGTCGGCGGGTGTGGTGGTTCGCGTTGTGAACGCGGTGCGGCGTGCGGCGCGGACGCCATTGGCGATGACGAGCAGCTCGGCGAGCTCGTGTGTGGCGACGACGGCCGCGAGCCCGAGGACGCCGAAGGCGGCGAGCGGGACGAGGGTCAGCAGGATCGCGGCGGACAGCGCGAGGTTCTGGCGCATGATGCGGTCCGCGCGACGGGCGTGGCCGATCGCGTCGGGCAGCGCCCGGAGGTCGGAGCCCATGAGGGCGACGTCGGCGGCCTCGATGGCGACGTCGGACCCCATTGCGCCCATCGCGATCCCGACTCGTGCGGACGCCAGCGCCGGTGCGTCGTTGATGCCGTCGCCGACCATCGCCACCGTCCGGCGGGCGCTGAGCTCCTCGACGGCGGTCAGCTTGTCCTCGGGCAGCAGCTCGGCGCGCACGTCGTCGATCCCGGCCTGCGCCGCGAGCGCGCGGGCCGTGGCGTGGTTGTCGCCGGTGAGCATCGCGACGTCGCGGATCCCGACCGTCCGCAGGAGCGCAACGGCGGCGGCGGCCTCGGGGCGCAGCTCGTCGCGGACGGCGACCGCACCGATCGTCCGGCCGTCCTGCTCGACGAGGACGACCGTCGCACCGTCCTCCTGCAGTCGGGCGACGTCATCCGCCAAGGAGCCGGCGTCGATGAACCCGGGACGTCCGAGCCGGACGGGGACGCCGTTGACGGTGCCCGTGAGGCCGCTGCCTGGGACGTTCTGGACGTCGTCCGCCGGCGGTGTCTCGTCGGTCGCGGCCGTGATCGCGGCGGCGAGCGGGTGGTCGCTGCGGCCCTCCAGCGCGGCCGCGACGGCGAGGACCATCGCGGCGGTCGAGTCGTCGGTGTTGAGGGTGTCGATGACGGTGGGCTGGTTGCGGGTCAGGGTGCCGGTCTTGTCCAGCGCGACCGAGCGCACCGATGCGAGCGCCTCGAGGGCGAGGCCGCCCTTGATGAGGACGCCGGAACGGGTCGCGGCGCCGATCGCGGAGACGACCGTGACCGGGACGGCGATCGCGAAGGCGCACGGCGATGCCGCGACGAGCACGACCAGGGCGCGGTCGATCCACTCTCCCGGGTCGCCGGAGGCCAGCGACCCGATGACGGCGACGAGCAGCGCGACGACGAGCACCCCCGGGACCAGCGGCTTGGCGACGCGGTCGGCGAGGCGCTGCCCGGCGCCCTTGCGGTCCTGCGCCTCCTCGACGATCCGGACGACGCGTGCCAGCGAGTTCTCTCCCGCACGGGCGGTGACGGTGACCTCGAGGACGCCGCCGCCGTTGATCGCCGCGGCGAACACCTGGTCCCCGGGGCCCCGCTCGACCGGGACCGACTCGCCGGTGATCGCGGACTGGTCCAGCGCGGAGCGTCCGGTGCGGATCGTCCCGTCGGTCGCGACGCGCTCGCCGGCCTTCACGATCAGGACGTCGCCGAGCACGAGCCCGGCGGGGTCGACGTCGAGCTCGCGGCCGTCACGGCGGACGGTCGCGCGGTCGGGGACGAGGTCCATCAGCGCCCGGAGTCCCTGGCGGGTGCGGGTCAGGGCGTAGCTCTCCAGCGCCTCGGAGATCGAGAAGAGGAACGCGAGCGTCGCGGCCTCCGCGAGCTCGCCGAGAAGGATCGCTCCGACCGCAGCGATCATCATCAGCGTCCCGACCGACAGCCGCCCGCGCAGCAGCGCCTGGGCGGACTGCGGGATGAAGGTCAAGCCGCCGACGGCGAACGCCAGCGCCTCGAGAACCGTCCCGACCGTCCCTCCGCCGAACGCGATCCCGGCGGCGAGAAGAACGCCAGCCAAAGCGGCGAGCCGGATCTCCCGGACCTCGAGGAGCTTCGGGACCGGGGCGCCGTCGACGGGCACCTCGACCTCGCAGCCGCAGGCGCCAGTGATGGTGCGCGTCGTCACCTTGGCCGGTGGTGCGGGCGCGCAGCACCCGCAGGCGTCGACCTCTGTCGGTGTGCTGCCGGCCATGACCAGTTGCGGAC
>JALRCL010000817.1 GCA_023268575.1 Patulibacter sp. | reverse complement strand
GCCGCCGGCAGCTTCTGGAACGGCCGGCGCCGGACGCCGGCCACGACCGCCTCGTAGGCGACCTCGAGGTCGGCGATCGTCGTCGAGCGCCCGTCGGGCTCGGTGAAGAAGTGGTCGAAGGACGAGCGCAGCCGCAACGGCCGCAGGCCCGGCATGCCGAAGCGGCGGCGCGTCGCACCGGCGCCGAAGAGGTTGCGGCGATCGGCGGTGCGCGCGAGGTCCAGGAGCGCCGGCCAGTCCGCCTGCAGGTGCCGCGCGCGGAAGACGCCGAGGAGCGCGCCGATCGAGGCCCCGATGACGTACCGCGCGGTGAGGTCGCGCTCGTCGAGCCGCTGCTGTGCGCCGAGGTAGACGAAGCCCGCGCCCCCGCCGCCACCGGCCGCGTTCACCAGCACGCGCGTGCCGGCCTCGGCGTCGAGCTCGGCGGGCGAGCAGATCCCGGAGTACCGGTCGATGAGGCGCTGCCGCTCGGCCACCGCGTGGGGCCAGAGTCGGCTGACGGCCATCCCCGCGGCGCGCAGCGTCGCGTCCTGGTCGCCGAGGGCCTCGCGGACCTCGGCGAGCCCGTCGATCACCCGCCGGCGGAACGGGGCGACCTCGTCGCCGACGTCGAGGTCCGCGCGCACGCCGCAGCGGCCCGTGAGCGCCGCGCCCGGCTCGAAGGCCGTCAGGCGCGCGAGGCCCAGGAGGTAGCGCAGGCGGTCGACGTCGTCGCGGTGCAGGCCGTGGCCGGCGTCGAGCTGCGTCTGCAGCAGGGCGACCTCGATCCGCGAGAGGTCGCGCAGGGCACGGGTCCGTCGCTCCTCGGGCAGCGCGGCGGGCGTCGGCGGTGGCGCCTGGACGATCTCGGCGCGCGGCTCCTCGATCACCGGCTCGGGCGCGAGCTCCCGGTTGGGCTCCTCGGTCCAGGTCGCGGTGGCGCCCGGCTCGACCGGCTCGGGGGCGGAGGGCTCGTCGACGGTGACCGACATCACCGGAGTCTACGGCGGGCCCGCGGCGTTCCCTCGCGGTGCGCGCGCTCGCTCGACGGATCGCCGACGCCGAACGTCCACGTCCCGGCCGACCGGGCACGGCGCGCACGCGACGGGCGACGGTCGCGAACGCCCGTCGTCATGGGGCGCTCCCGCCCACGCGACATGATCGGGCGCATGGCGGTCCCGAGCATCCCCCTCAACGACGGCACCTCGATCCCGCAGGTCGGATTCGGCGTCTTCCAGGTCCCCGCGGACGAGACCGAGCGCGCCGTGACGGCGGCGCTCGAGGCGGGGTACCGACACATCGACACCGCCGCGATCTACGGCAACGAGGAGGGCGTGGGTCGCGCGATCGCCGCGTCCGGGCTCGCCCGCGGCGACCTCTACGTCACGACGAAGCTCTGGAACGCGGACCAGGGCGCCGACCGCGCCCCCGGCGCGCTGCGTCGCAGCCTCGAGCGCCTCGGCCTCGACCACGTCGACCTCTACCTCATCCACTGGCCGGTCCCGTCGGCCGACCGCTACGTCGAGACCTGGGGCGCGCTGCAGGAGCTGCGGGAGCAGGGCCTGACCCGCAGCGTCGGGGTCTCGAACTTCACGCCCGAGCACCTCGAGCGCGCGATCGCGGAGACCGGCGCGGTCCCGGCGGTGAACCAGATCGAGGCGCACCCGCGCCTCGCGCAGGAGGAGCTGCGCGCCGAGCACGCCCGTCGCGGCATCGCGACCGAGGCCTACAGCCCGCTCGCCCAGGCCGAGGTGCTCGACGATCCGACCCTCGGCGCGATCGCCGAGGCGCACGGCGTCACGCCCGCGCAGGTCGTCCTGCGCTGGCACGTCCAGCTGGGCAGCGTCGTGATCCCGAAGTCGGTGACGCCGGAGCGGATCGCGGCGAACCTCGACCTCTTCGGCTTCGCGCTGAGCGACGAGGAGGTCGCCCGGATCACCGGCCTCTCGACCGGCGAGCGCGTCGGCGGGGACCCGGAGACGTTCGCGATCGGCGCCCGCGCGTACTGACGCCGAGCCGGGTCGACCGGGTCGCTCGGTGGCCCCGCTCCTGGCGGCGGGACCCGGCCGGCGCCGGAGTACGATGTCCGCGTGTCGGCCGGCGATCCCCCACGGCGGGCGCTGGTCGGCCGCGGCGCCGAGCTGCGCCGCCTCCGCGCGCTGCTCGCCGGGCTGCGCGACCGGCGCGGCGGCGCGCAGCGGGTCCTCGGCGTCCCCGGGGTCGGCAAGACCGCGCTGCTCGACGCCCTCGCCGCCGAGGCGGCCGGGGTCACCGTCCTGCGGGCCACCGGCGTCGAGCATGAGGCGGAGCTGCCGCACGCGGCGCTCGACGAGCTGCTGCACCCGCTCGGGAGCGACGCGGCCGCCCTCGACGCGAGCGATCCCGTCGCGCTGCTGCGGGCGGTCGGTGCGACGCTCGCGGACGCCGCGCCGGTGCTCGTGCTCGTCGACGACCTCCAGTGGCTGGACGACGGCTCGCGCCTGGCCGTCGGCTACCTCGCCCGCCGCGCGCAGCGGCTGGGGATCGGGCTCGTCGCGGTCTGGTCGCAGCGGGGCGAGGAGCCGGACCCGTGGCC
>JALRCL010000733.1 GCA_023268575.1 Patulibacter sp. | reverse complement strand
CAGCGACGTCGTCTCGTCGCCGGAGCGCAGGAACCGCCGCGCCGCGCGGTTGAAGCGCGCGTACTCGACGACCATCCGCAGGAACCGCGGGTCGACCGCGTTGCGGCGCTGCGCGAAGAGGCCGCCGATCGAGTCGCCGTGGTACTCGAAGTCCTCGTCGCGGGCGGTGACGGAGAAGCTCATCGTCGTCGGGCGCGTGGCGACGCCGAGCTCGTCGAGCAGCCCGAGGAACTGGGGGTAGGTCCGGTCGTTGCAGACGATGAAGCCGCTGTCGACGCGCAGCCGGTGCCCCTCGAGCTCGACGTCGTGGGTGTGCGTGTGCCCGCCGGGGCGCTCCTCGGCCTCCAGCAGGGTCACGTCGTGGCGCCGCGCCAGGACGTGGGCGCAGGTGAGGCCGGCCACGCCGGTCCCGACGATCGCGACGCGCATCAGCGGGCCCCCTCGGTGACGGCGCTCTCGCGGTCCTCGGATCCGTCGGCGGCGCGCCGCAGGGCGTCGTCGATCGCCGCGAGGGTCCCGGCCGGGTCGTCGAACATCGGCAGGTGGCCGGCGTCGGGGAGCGTCCGCTGCCCGATCGCGGGAGCCAGCGGCGTGCGCGGGGCCCGGACGAGCCGGTCGCGGGCGCCCCAGACGAGCTCGACCGGGATCCGGGCGGCGAGCGCGCCGACCGCGTCGCGGTCGACGGCCGAGGCGCGCATCGCCGCATCGGTGCGTCCGAAGTCGGTGGCCCGCGCGTACCCGCGGATCACCGCGACGGCGTCGGCCCGGTCGAACGCGCCGGGACCGCCGAGGACGCCGCCGAGGACGCGACGGCGCACGCCGGGGGAGGCGAGGAGGGCCGGCAGCGCGCGGTCGGCGCGCCGCGCGAGGCGCCGCGCCGTGCCGGTCGAGCCGCCGAGCGCCCCGGACCAGAAGCCGGCGGGGGCGAGCGCGGTGACGCTCGCGGCGCGGCCCAGCCCGCCGAGCTCGAGCGCGACCCAGCCGCCGAGCGAGACGCCGACGGCGTGCACCAGCGGCACGCCCTGGTCGTCGAGCGCGTGCGTCAGCGAGCGGGCCAGGGCGAGCGGGGTCGGGACGACGTCCGCCGACAGCGGCGGCGCGGTGCCGAAGCCCGGCAGCTCGGCCACGAGGACGTCGGCCCGCTCGCGGAGCGGTTCGATCACGGGGGTCCAGGAGTGGCGGTCGCCCCCGAGGCCGTGGACGAGGAGCAGCGGCGGACCGGCCGCGGTCCCGGACGTGGTCGGGTGGCGCAGGAGCGTCGGGGCCATCGGGGGGTCCTACGCGCGCTCGTGCGCGACGGATGCGGTCGGGACGAGGATCACACGCCGCCCCCTACCCGGTCCGCAGGGCTTCGTGAACCGCTCCCCTCCTAGACTGCTGGGCGATGTCCGAGACCCAGGATCCGACCCGGTACGAGCCCTCCGAGGCCGAGCCGGAGGTCTTCGCCCGCTGGGAGGCCGCCGGCGTCTTCGACTCGGACGCCGACGGCGATCCGGCCGACAGCTACTCGATCGCGATCCCGCCGCCGAACGTCACCGGCGCGCTGCACATGGGTCACGCGCTCAACGGGTCGATCCAGGACGTCCTCATCCGCCTCAACCGGATGCGCGGGCGCAACGTCCGCTGGACGATCGGCACCGACCACGCCGGCATCGCGACGCAGACGAAGGTCGAGCAGCAGCTCGCCGCCGAGGGCACGAGCAGGCAGGAGATCGGCCGCGAGGCGTTCCTCGAGCGCACGCAGGCCTGGCGCCAGCAGTACGGCGGGACGATCATCGGGCAGTTCCGCCGTCTCGGCGTCTCGGCGGCGTACGATGACGAGCGCTTCACGATGGACGACGGCTACGTCCGCGCCGTCCAGGAGGTCTTCGTCGCGCTCTTCGAGCAGGGGCTCATCTACAAGGGCACCCGGCTCGTGAACTGGGACCCGGGCTCCCGCTCGGCGATCAGCGACCTCGAGGTCGAGGATCGCGAGGTCACCGACAAGCTCTACGAGATCGCCTACCCGCTCAGCGACGGCTCCGGCGACGTCGTGGTCGCGACCGTCCGTCCCGAGACGATGCTCGCCGACGTCGCCGTGGCCGTGAACCCGCAGGACGAGCGGTTCGCCGGCCTCGTGGGCCGCACCGTGACGCTGCCGCTCGTCGGTCGCGAGCTGCCGATCATCGGCGACGACTACGTGAAGACGGACTTCGGCACCGGCTGCCTGAAGATCACGCCCGGCCACGACCCGAACGACTTCGAGATCGGGCAGCGCCACGGGCTCGAGTCGCTCTCCTGCATCGACGAGGCCGGCCGGATCACCGGGGGCTTCGCGCCGGACTTCGAGGGCCTGCCGGTCGCGGAGGCGCGGGAGGCGATCGTCGCGGCGCTGCGGGCGCAGGGCCGCCTGCGCGGCGAGGAGGAGTACACCCACACCGTCCCCTTCAGCCACCGCTCCGGCGAGCGGATCGAGCCGCTGCTCTCGCTGCAGTGGTTCATGCGGATGGAGGAGCTCGCCCGTCCGGCGATCGACGCGGTCCGCGACGGGCGGGTGCGGATCCATCCCGAGAGCCAGAAGCGGCGCTACCTCGAGTGGCTCGAGGAGATCCGCCCGTGGACGCTCAGCCGCCAGCTCTGGTGGGGCCACCAGATCCCCGTCTGGTACCGGCGCAGGGACGGCGTCGTGCCCGCCGATCCGCAGGAGGTGCTCGACGCGCCGCTGGACGACGTCGAGCTGCACTGCGGCCGCGACGCGCCGGAGGGCGAGGGCTGGGTCCGCGACCCCGACGTGCTGGACACGTGGTTCAGCTCGGCGCTGTGGCCGTTCGCGACCCTCGGCTGGCCCGACGACACCCCGGAGCTGCGGACGTTCTACCCGACGTCGGTGCTCTCGACGGCCCGCGACATCCTCTTCCTGTGGGTCGCCCGGATGGTGATGATGGGGCTGCGCTTCGCCGGCGACGTCCCGTTCGGGGACGTGTACTGCCACTCGGTGATCCAGGCGCCCGACGGCCGGCGGATGAGCAAGTCGCTGGGCACGGGCATCGACCCGCTGGATCTCATCGACGGTGGCCCCCGCCCGCCGGTGTTCGCGAAGAAGCCCGGCCAGGACGCCGGCGCGTTCCCCGCCTACGGCGCCGACGCGGTCCGCTTCGGGCTGCTCGCGATGTCCTCGACGCAGGACGTCCGGTTCAGCGAGGAGAAGATCGCGCAGGGCCGGCAGCTCGTCACGAAGCTCTCCAACGCGGTGCGCTTCGCGGTCGGGCGGCTCGCCGAGGCGCCGGTGGCGGCGCGGACCGGAGCGGCGGTCCCGCGCGACGGCCTCGCGCGGATCGAGGACCGCTGGATCGTCTCGCGGACGGAGCGGATCGCGCGCGAGACCGCGGCGAGGATCGACGAGTTCGACTTCGCGAAGGCGGCCCTGGGGCTCTACGACTTCGTCTACGGCGAGCTGTGCGACTGGTACCTCGAGCTCGTGAAGGGCCGCGATCCCGCGACCGATCCGGATCTCGCCCGCGTGCTCGGCCACGCCCTGCGCCGCACCCTGCAGATCGCGCACCCGGTGATCCCCTTCCTCACCGAGGAGGCATGGGCATGGCTCGGCGCCGACGCCGACGGCCTGCTGGCCGCCTCGCGGCTGCCGGATCCCGACGACGCGGCCCTGGACCCCGACGCCGAGGCCGCGATCGAGCGGGTCATCGCCGTCATCACCGCGGCGCGCTCCTGGCGCAACGCGGCGAACGTCCCGCCGGGGCCCGTGCTGCCCGCGCGGCTGGAGGCCGACGGCTACGACGCCGACCTGCGCGAGCACGTCGGACGGCTTGCGCGCCTGGAGCTCGCCCCGGCCGGCGACGGCGACGGCGATGCGGTGACGATCGTCGTCCCGGGCGGCCAGCTCGTCCTGCCGGCGGGCGAGCACGTCGATCCGGAGGCGGACCGCGCGCGGATCGCCGCACGGCGCGCGAACGTCGAGAAGCAGATCGCCGGGCTCGAGGGGCGCCTGGCCAACGAGCGGTTCGTCTCGCGCGCGCCGGCCGAGGTCGTCGCGGCCGAGCGGGAGAAGCTCGCCGGGCTGCGCGACGAGCTCGCGTCGTTGTGAGCGGCGGGGGCCCCGCGACGGCGGGGCACGGTGCGGGCGGGGAGCGCGGCTGGGATCCGGACCGCTGGCTGCTGGACCGCGAGCTCTTCGGGATCCGTCCCGGGCTGGACCGGATGCGGGCCCTGCTCGCCCGGCTCGGGGACCCGCAACGCGACTTCGACGCCGTCCACGTCGTCGGGTCGAACGGGAAGACGTCGACGGTGACCTTCGCGGCCGCGCTGCTGCGCCGCCGCGGGCTGCGGGTGGGCGCGTACGTCTCGCCGCACCTCGTCCGCTACGCCGAGCGGATCCAGCTCGACGGCGCACCGCTGGACCAGGCCGCCTTCGCGGCGGTCGTCGCCGACGTCCGCGACGCCGCGGCCGCGGTCGAGGCGGCGGGGGAGGGCGGCGCCGATGCCGAGGACCCCGTGACGCAGTTCGAGGCGATCACCGCCGCCGCGCTGCTCGCGTTCGCGCGCTCCGCCGTGGACTGCGCGGTGATCGAGGCGGGCCTCGGCGGCCGCTGGGACGCGACGAACGTCCTGCCGGGGCGGCCCCCCGCGGTGGCCGTGCTCACCGGCGTGGCCCTCGAGCACACCCGCTGGCTCGGCAGCACGCTGGACCGGATCGCCCGCGAGAAGGTCGAGGTCCTGAAGCCCGGTGGCACGCTCGTGCTCGCCGCCGACCTGCCGCCGGAGGCGCTGGCGGTCGCCGAGGAGGTCGCGGGCGACCGCGGCGCGCGGATCGTGCGCGCGCCGGCCGACCCGGGCGCCGACGTGCCGACCCCGGGGGCCCGCTACCAGCGGCGCAACCTCGCCACGGCCGCTGCGGCGGTCGAGGCGCAGCTCGGCGGGACGGACCCGTCCGCCGTCCGGGAGCTCGCCCGCTCGCTCGTCGTGCCGGGCCGGTTCGAGACGGTCGAGCAGGGCGACGGCACGCGCCCGACGATCCTGCACGACGGGGCGCACAACGCCCAGGGGATGGCGGCGCTGGCCGACGCGCTCGGCGCCGCGCCCCCCGGTCGTCCGCTCGTGGCGCTCGTCGGCGTGCTCGACGACAAGGACCCCGAGGCGATGCTCGCGGCGCTCGCGCCGGTCTGCGACGTGCTCGTCCTCACCGCACCCCGCAACCCGCGCGCCCTGCCCGCCGAGCGGCTCGCCGCGGCGGTCGAGGCGGCGCTGCGGACCCACGGCCCGCCCGCCCCGTCGGCGATGGTCGTGCCCGATCCGCACGAGGCGCTGCGCGAGGCCCGTACACTCGCGGGGTCCACCGGAACCGTCCTGGCCACCGGGTCGCTGCACCTCGTCGCCGATCTGCGGCGCGGCGCCGACGCCGGCCCGGGCGCGGCCTTCTGACATGCCCAGCCCCGACGAGCCGCCCCGGCACCACCACGACGACGAGCTGCCGATCGTGCGGCTGATCGTCGGCGTCGCGGTGATCGTGGCGCTCGTGATCCTCGTCTTCTTCGGGATCGGCTACGCCCTCGGCCGCGCGTACCTGTGACCCGCGTCATGCTCCTGCTCCCCCGTCCGCACGTCCCCCGTCGCGCGCCCGGCCAGTCCCGGATCGGTTCGAGGTAGGAACCATCATGGTCGGCGACGAACTACCGTTCCTGTGATCACCATGCCCGATCTCCTCGCCGTGTTCGGCATCAACAACGGCACGCTCGACACCGTCGTCAAGCTGCTGGTGCTCTTCGTCGTCCTGATCTGGCTGGCGCTCGTCTACTACACGTGGGCCGACGCGCGCCGCCGGCTGACGGACCCGGTCCTCATCGGGACGGCCGCCGTCGCCGCCCTCGTGCTGCCCTTCGCCGGGACGATCATCTACATGGTCGTCCGGCCGCCGGAGTACCTCGACGACGTCCGCGAGCGCGAGCTGGAGATGCAGGCCGCCGAGGCGCGGCTGCTGCAGTCGGGCGTCCTGCTCTGCCCGCACTGCGAGTACCAGGTCCAGCAGGACTTCCTGCGCTGCCCGTCCTGCCTGCGCAAGCTCCGCGACCAGTGCCAGGGCTGCGCGAAGCCGCTGGACCCGGAGTGGCGGATCTGCCCGTACTGCGAGACGGAGATCCCGGGCCGCACCCCGCGCCGCCGCCGGCGACGGCGAGCCGACGAGCCCGTCCACGAGCACGGCTGAGCGGACGCCGGTCGCCCGACGGGGCGGCCGCCGCGCCTCCGCGACGACCCCGTCGCGCCCCGGTGATCGGCGCGGCGAGTCGGCGGACGCGGACATGAGGTTGAATCCGCCATCGCGCGGCGCCGCCACGCGCCGTCATCCGATCGCTGAGCAGAAGAGAGACCTCCATGTCCCGCACCCTCGTCCTCGTCAAGCCGGACGGCGTCCAGCGCCAGCTCACCGGCGAGGTCCTCGGGCGCTTCGAGCGCAAGGGCCTGAAGCTCGCCGCGCTGAAGCTCGTGCCGCTCGAGACGGCCGTCGTCGAGGAGCACTACGCCCACCTGTCCGACAAGCCGTTCTTCGGCGAGCTCGTGTCGTTCATGACGCAGAGCCCCGTCGTCGCCGCGATCCTCGAGGGCCCGTCGGCCGTCGAGGTCGCCCGCCAGGTGATCGGCGCGACGAACCCGATCGAGGCGGCCCCGGGCTCGATCCGCGGCGACCTCGCGATCGAGGCCGGCGAGAACGTCGTGCACGGCTCGGACTCCGACGAGAACGCGGAGATCGAGATCAAGCGGTTCTTCCCCGAGCTCGGCTGACCCGCGCGGACGAGCCGCGACCGATGCCCTCGCCCGTCGAGCCGTCCGCCGGCGCGCGGGCGCTCGTGCTCGCGTCGCGCTCGCCGCAGCGGCGGGCGATCCTCGAGGCCCTCGGGGTCGCCCACCGCGTCGTGGTCCCCGACGTCGAGGAGCTCCAGGACGGCGAGCCGATCGCGGTGGCCGTCGAGAACGCACGCCGCAAGGCCCGCGCCGCGGCCCGCGGCGCCGCGCCGGGGACGCTCGTCCTCGGCTCCGACACGGTGATCGTCGACGACCTCGGCCCGGGCCCGGCTCGTGCGGTCGGCAAGCCCGCCGACGCCGACGAGGCCGCCGCGATGCTGCGGCGCTGGTCCGGACGCGGGCACCGCGTCGCGTCGTCGGCCGCCGTGGTGCGGGCGACCGCCGCCGGCGAGCCGGAGGTGCTGCTCGCCGACGCCGCGACGACCGAGGTCCGCTTCCGCGCCCTCGACGCGGCCGAGATCGCCTGGTACGTCGCCACCGGCGAGTGGCGCGAGCGCGCCGGCGCGTACGCGATCCAGGAGCGCGGCGGCCTGCTCGTGGCGGGGATCACCGGCGACTGGTGGACCGTCGTGGGCCTGCCGGTCGGGCTGCTCGCCGAGCGCCTGCCGGCGCTCGTGCGCGGCGCCTGAGCCGGCCCGCGCGAGGCCGCACCCGCCTGCCCGCGCCCGCCCGCGCGAGCGGCCCGTGCACGGCGTCTCCCAGCGGGGGACGGTCACGGGGCCTCCGGTACACTCCCCGCTCGATCCGCGGTGGGGATCGGCCGGTCGCACCTGGTTTCGCGACGGGCCTCCGACGTCCCCGCCGACGGTCCTCGGTCACGCGTCGCGATGGGCATCTTCAGCTACCTCACCGGCATCGGCAGCCGCGACATGGCGGTCGACCTCGGCACCGCCAACACCCTCGTCTACGTCCGGGGGCGCGGCATCGTCCTCTCGGAGCCCTCGGTGGTCGCGATCGACTCCCGCTCGGGCGAGGTCCATGCGGTCGGCATCGAGGCCAAGCGGATGCTCGGCCGGACGCCCGGCACGATCCAGGCGATCCGCCCGCTGAAGGACGGCGTCATCGCCGACTTCGACGTGACGGAGGAGATGCTCCGCCACTTCATCCAGAAGGCGCACCA
>JALRCL010000718.1 GCA_023268575.1 Patulibacter sp. | reverse complement strand
TGACGAGCAGGTTCGGGAAGCGGGCCGGCAGGACGAGCGGCTGCTCGCGCGAGCCGTCGTAGTTGGGCCCGAAGTCGACGGTGTCCGCGTCGATATCGCGCAGCATCAGCGTGGCCACGCGCGAGAGCCGGCACTCGGTGTAGCGCATGGCCGCGGCGGAGAAGCCGTCGACGTTGCCGAAGTTGCCCTGGCCGTCGACGAGCAGCGCCCGGGACGAGAAGGGCTGCGCCATGCGCACGAGCGTGTCGTAGATCGACGAGTCGCCGTGCGGGTGGTAGTTGCCCATCACCTCGCCGACGATGCGGGCGCACTTCGCGTAGCCGCGGGTCGGGCCGATGCCGAGCTCGGACATCCCGTAGAGCACGCGGCGGTGGACGGGCTTCAGGCCGTCGCGGACGTCGGGCAGCGCGCGCCCGACGATCACCGACATCGCGTAGTCGAGGTACGCGGTGCGCATCTCGTCCTCGAGCGCGCGGGGCTCGATGTTGCCGCCGCTGATCACCTCGGTCGCCATCGGTCAGTCCTTCGTCGTACGGTGGGTCGTCGGAGCCGGGGGTGGCTCAGACGTCGAGGTTCACGACCTGGCGGGCGTGCTCCTCGATGAAGTCGCGGCGGAACTCGACGTGCTCGCCCATGAGCATCGAGAACAGGCGGTCGGCAGCGGCCGCGTCGTCGATGGTCACCTGCTGCAGCGTGCGGTGCTGCGGGTCCATCGTCGTCTCGCCGAGCTGGTCGGCGTTCATCTCGCCCAGGCCCTTGAAGCGGGAGAGCTGGACGCCCCGCGAGGCGATCCGCATCACCTGGCGGCCGAGCTCCTCGAACGTCTCCGCCTCCGCGGTGCGGTCGCCGAGCGCGATCTGGAACGGCGGCGGGCCGATGAGCTGGACGAGCTGCTGGTGGACCTTCACGAAGCCGGTGTACTCGGCGCTGTCGAAGAGGCCGCGGGCGAGTCGGTGCGTGCGCCGGAGGTTCGTCTTCTTCTCCGTCGTGCGGATCTCGAGGTGCTCGTCGTCGGAGCCCAGGAGCTCGACGTGGATGCCGGTCTCCTCCTCGGCGCGGTCCGAGCGCAGCCGCGCCAGGACGTTGTCCGTGCCGGTGATCCCGTCGTGGACGAGCCCGGTCGACGCGAGGAACTGCACGACGTCGGAGCCGTGCTCGCCGCGCAGGGCGCTGCCCCAGCCCTCGTGCTGCTTGCGCAGGCGCCCGAACTTCTGCCACTTCGCGGGCGAGAGCTTCGCCGTCGCGCCGCCCGCCGCGAGGATCTCGAAGGACTCGAGCTTGTCGGCCAGGAGGTGCTCCTCGAGCTCGGACTCCTTCTCGATGTAGCGGTCCTTCGAGCCCTGCTTGAGCTTGTAGAGCGGCGGCTTGGCGATGTAGACGTAGCCGGCCTCGATCAGCGGCTGCATCTCGCGGAAGAGCAGCGTCAGTACGAGCGTCCGGATGTGGGCGCCGTCGACGTCTCGCACCTTCCCCAAGCGATCAACCAGGCACTGGCGGCCATCAACGGGCTGGCCGAACGCATCACCACGCTAGAACAGCAGCCGCCGCCCGTCGTCGAGCTGCCCAACCTGCAGCCCGCCATCGACCGGCTGGAACGCC
>JALRCL010000605.1 GCA_023268575.1 Patulibacter sp. | reverse complement strand
ATCGGGGGCGGACGCCGACCGACGGACGCACTCGCGTAGGGCGACGGCATCACGCATGAGGTGGTTTTCCCCTTCCTGGGCGGTGCGCTGCGTCGCACGCCCGTTGGGCTTCCCCCGTTCGCTCTCCCGAACCGGAGGACCCAGTGTCCACCCACCAGTACGACATGGCGCTCCTGCGCCGATACCGCGAGCACGACGACGAGTTCGCTCGCGCGAAGCTCGTCGAGCGGGCGATGCCGCTGGTCCGCTCCTGCGCTCGTCGCTACGACCGGCGCGGCGAGACGTTCGAGGACCTCGTCCAGGTCGGCTGCGTCGGTCTCGTCAAGGCGATCGACCGCTTCGACATCGACTGCGGGCTGCAGTTCTCCAGCTACGCGGTGCCGACCATCACCGGCGAGATCAAGCGCCACTTCCGGGACAGCTGCTGGGCCGTCCACGTGCCGCGTGCGATGAAGGAGCTCGACGCCCGGGTGCGGCGGACCCGCGACCGTTACGAGCGCGAGCACGGCGAGCTGCCGTCCACCGCGCAGATCGCCGGGATCCTCGAGGTGAGCGTCGAGCAGGCCGAGGACGCCACGCGCGCCGGCGCGGCGTTCCGGTCCCACTCGCTCGAAGGCGCCTCCGACGAGGGCGGCACGGTGCGCGAGCGGTTCGGCGCCGAGGACGAGGGCTACGAGCAGGTCGAGGCGGTGATCGCGATCCGCGAAGCGCTCGCCGGGCTCGACGACCGCGAGCGGCGGATCCTCTTCATGCGCTACCACCGCGACATGTACCAGCGCGAGATCGCCCAGCGGGTCGGCGTCTCCCAGATGCAGGTCTCGCGGCTCATCCGCCAGTCGCTCGACGCGATGGCCGAGCGGGTCGCCGCGGACGCCGGCACGACGCCCGTGGGCGCCGCCGCCTGAGCGCGAGCCCGGACGACGGGGCCCTGCGTGCCGGGCGGGGCGTTTGCCGCTCCCCGCTCTCGGGCAGGCCGCCGGCGACGGTCCCCGACCCCCAGGACGATGCGCCACCTCGACACCTACCTCAACGACCACCTCGCGGCCGCGACCGGCGGCCTCGCGCTCGCCGAGCGGGCCCGCGACGCCCAGGAGGGCCGCGACGAGGCGCTGCACGCGACCCTCGCGGCCGCGGCGCGCCAGATCGGCGAGGACCATCGCGCGCTGCGGAACGCGATGCGCGCCGTCGACGCCCGACCGAATCCCGTGAAGATCGTCGCGGGGCGGGTCGGCGAGCTCCTCGGGCGGGTGAAGCCCAACGGCGCGATGCTGCGTCGCTCGCCGCTCTCGACGGTGGTCGAGCTCGAGGGACTGACGATCGCCGTGCGCGGCAAGCGCGCCCTCTGGGTCGCGCTGCGCGAGCTCGAGGACGAGCGCCTGCGCGATCTCGATCTCGAGCGCCTGGTCGCCCGCGCCGACGAGCAGTGGGCGCTGCTGGAGGCCGCGCGCCGCCGCGTGGCGCGCGTGGTGCTCGCGGACTGATCGGGCCGCCCCGGCAGGTCGTCGCCCAGCACGGGCGGCGCCCGGCCCGCGCGCTCAGTCGTCGACCGGTCGCAGCAGGAAGATCTCGACCTGCACGTCGGGGTCGTGGTGGTTGGCGCTGAGGAACGCCTCGACCTCCCGGCCGAGGGTCGTCTGCACGAGGTCGACGTAGCGCTCCTCCATGACGGCCTGCAGGTCGCGGCGCTGCTGCAGGACCTGGTCCTCGAGCCCCTCGTCGACGAGCGTCTTCTCGATCCGCGTGAAGCCGCCGCGGAGAACGACCACGAGCGTGTCGCTGTGGAGGATCACGCGCGTGCTCTCGGGCCCCTTGCCGTAGTAGCGCTTGTGGAGCGCCACCACGCGATTGGAGACCTCCAGCAACGGGGGGGAGGGGGTCGTGCCGGATCGAGCGTCATCGCTCACGGCCATGACGCCAGGCTATCGACTCTCGCTCGCGCGGTGAAGCGCCGAGTCGCCCGTCGCACGCGTGCGACGGGCACCGCGTGGGTACTCGGTCCGGCGCCGTGACGACCCCGACGCCCCCGGCCGACGCGGAGGACGAGCACCACGTCCACCGCCGCGACGACGACGAGACCGCGAGCGAGCGCTACACCCGCCAGATCTCCGAGTTGCTGGCCGAGACGCGCGTGGCCGCGGTCGGCGTCCAGGTCATCGTCGGCTTCCTCCTGGCGGTGCCCTTCAACGCCGAGCTGGAGGGCCTGCAGCGCGACGCGTACGTGGTGGCGATCCTCGCCGGGATCGCCGCGACCGTCGCGTTCCTCGCCCCGAGCGTCCTGCACCGCGCGGTCCTGCACCGCGGCCAGGCCCCGTGGCTCGTGGCGACCGGGTCGCGGTTGCTGCTACTCGGCGCGCTCGCCTCCGCGGTCGCCCTCGGCGCGGTCGCGCTGCTCGTCGGCGACCGGGTCCTCGACGGCTGGGTCCGGTTCCTCCCGCTCGGCTGGGTCGTCGCCTGGGTCGGCGTGCTCTGGGCGATCGTCCCGGCCCGCCGGCGGCGGATCGTCCGCCGGTGAGCCGGGCGAGTGCCCTCAGGGCCGCGGCAGCAGGCTGCGGCGCATGGACCGCTCGTGGAACGCGTGCAGCACGGTCCCGTCGTCGCCCACGAGCCGCGCGTTGCCCTCGATGAGGACGACCGGGTCGCCGTCGAGCTCCCAGCCGACCCCGTTCATGTTGTCGTTGTCCTCGGTGATCGACAGCGGCGCCGCGTGGCGCAGCTCGACCGCGTAGGACCCGGTTCGGCCGGCGTCCGTGGCGAAGACGAGCCGCCCGGTCGCCGGTCCGCCCTCCGCGTCGCGGAGCGACTCGGTCTCGAAGCGCGTGATCGCCTCCTGTCGGCCGTCGCGCGTGACGAGCGCGCCCATCGGCGGGAGCGCCGTGCCGTCCGGGCCGGCCATCGAGATGAGGTGCGCGGTCCACTCCGGGCCGACGGCGAGGACGAACTCGTGGCTGTGCCAGGGACCGAAGTCCCGCGTGCCGCTCGAGTGGTCCTTGAACCCGATGCCGTCGAGGTCGTGCCGCTGCTCGCCGACGGTCAGCGTCCCGCGGCTGGCGAACGCCTGCTGGATGTGGGAATCGCCGGCGTGCAGCGGCGCGTCGCCGCCGCTCGCGGGGCGCTGATCCCACACGGGCGTGACCGCCGTGGCCTCGAGCGTGAAGGCGAAGGCGCGCGAGGGCGCCGAGGCCCCGCGCACGCCACGCGCCATCGCGGCGGTGCTCGTGAGCTCCCCGACTCCGTCGTAGCTCGCGCGCCAGCCCTCCTGCGTCATGCGCAGGTCCAGGCCGCCGAGGGCGACGCCGTCGTCGGCGGCGTTGCGGCCCCACAGCCGCTGGACGCAGAGCGCGCCGTCGGGCAGGTAGGCGACGACCTGCGCCCACCAGAGGTCGAGCGCCTGGCGGAAGCGCCCCGCGTGGAGGTAGATCCCGACGCCGGCGTCGGGGTTCCAGCAGCCGTTCCAACGCGTCTCGCTCCAGAGCGGGACGTCCGGCTTCGGCACGACGTTGCGATCGCTCGTCATCGCTCAGCGGCTCCCGGTGATCCAGGCGGCGGCGTCGCTGGGCGGCGGCAGCTCGAGCAGGCCGGCCAGCACGTGGGAGGCGGGGTTGCTCACCGGGAACGGCGCGTCCTCGGGCATCTGGCCGTGCTCGATCATGAGGTTGCCGACGCGGACGAGGAGCATCGCCCCGCGCAGCGCGCCCCAGGCCTCGAACCAGTCGAGGTCTCGCGGCGCGTGGCCGGTGAGCTCCTCGAACCGCTCGACGACCTGCGCCCGCTCGGGGAAGCCGGACAGGCGCGGCACCCCGATGCCGTCGGAGTACATCCGGTCGAAGAAGAGGAAGTAGCCGAGGTCGACCTCGCGCGGGCCGACGGTGGCCATCTCCCAGTCCAGGACGGCGGTGACCTCGTGGTCGGGGCCGTACATGAGGTTGCCGAAGCGGGCGTCGCCCCAGACGACGACGGGCGGCTCCGGGCTGGCGGGGCGGGTGACCGCGAGTCGCTCCAGCGCCTCGTCGACGAGCGGGCTCTGGCCGTCGTGCGCCGCCCAGGCGTGGAAGGCGCGCCACGCGGCGAGGTCGCGCTCGAGCGCCGCGTCGCCCGTGGTCGTGGGGTGGAGCGGGCGCAGGCCCGACGCGGCGGCGTCGACCGCCTGGATCCCGGCGATCGTTCGCAGCGCGCTGTCGTACATCGTGGCCCGCTCCTCCGGGGCGAGGTCGACCACCCAGCCGCCGGTGACGAACGGCGGGTCGTCCCCGGGCACGCGGCCCTCGGCGCGGGCGACGAGCAGGAACGGGCTGCCGAGGACGT
>JALRCL010000604.1 GCA_023268575.1 Patulibacter sp. | reverse complement strand
ACTCGACCGCGAGGCCGCCGACGACCACCGGTTCGATGTTCAAGTCCTGCACGGCCACCTGGACCGCCTCGACGACGAGCAGCATCCGATAGGTGCGGTCGTCTGTCGCCGAGGCTTCGACCAGCAGCTCCCTTGCCGACGCTATGGCCCCGGCGCGCGCAGGCGACGAGTCAGCGTTGCCGGGGCCTCGACCCATGGCGAGAACCTACGCTTCAAGGGGCTGGAGCGTGTCTTCCCGCAGGTTCTGGGCCTCGACGTCGCCGCACCTTCAGCGGCCTCGGCAAGCGGCGATGACCGGTCACTTCAGGGTCACGTCGGTAGAAGTGCTGTACCTCGCCGAGGGCGAGGGCGGGCCATCGACGGTGGCCCGTGAACCGCCGGTCTCCTTGCAGGTTTGGTGCACGTCGGTGTGCGCGGTGCCCTCGGGGAGCGTCAGGGCCTGGCCCTGCTCGCCGGCACGCGCGAGCGCGAAGGTGGTCGCCGCGCGGTTGTCGCCGTAGGCGATCGCCGTCTCAAACTCCCGGAGTGCTTCTCCTCCGCGGTTGGCCGGCATCGCGGCGACCGTAGCGGCGCGGCTGGACTGAGCACGCGATCCGCGCCCCGTGGAACTCGGCTCAGGCTGCCCGGGACACCGGCCACAGCTTGCGCATACGGCGGAGATCCTCCGGCTCGTACGCGAGTTCCCCGCTCACCATCACCACGCTCGTGTCCCACGACTTGGTGCCAGCCTTCGGCGGGCTGAGCAGAACCATGACGGTCTTCATTTCGGGGTCGCCGGTGACCTGCATCACGTCGTGGTGTCGAAGCTGCGCAAGGCTTCCCAGCGCTTGTTCGAGGTCGGCTGAGTGCGGCTGGTTGCCGGCGCCGAACGCCAGGTGTGTTCCGTCTGCGCCGAGGACGCGCTTCCAGTGCCACATGAACTCGGTGCGGGGGTACTTCGCCACCTCCTGCATCGCGTCGATCAGGTGCTGGCCGATCACCGCGCGGTGAGCGACCGGAAGCCGGTCCAGCTCGCCAAGGATGTGCAGACGGTCCGCTTCGGTCGAGTCGAGCGAGCCCGCGAGGGCCAACTCCTCCAACGCGAGGCGGATCATCTGATGCGCTGGCCGGTCACGCGTCGCCGCAGGCTCCATCGGTAGAAGCGGAGCGGAGAGGGTCTGGCCGCCGGCGGTCAGCGCCGGATCGATCGCACCCGGCGCCGCCTGGGCGTCGGCGCCTGCGAGGTCGTAGTAGCGCACCGGCTCATCGCCGAGCGCCAGCGGTTCGCCAGCGACCCGCTCAAAGTACTGGCAGACCGCATGGGTGGACTTCAGCTGGTCGAAGAGGAAATCCCAGTCGCGCCGCAGCAGGATGACCGCAGGGTGCTGCGCCTCGTCGAGCCCGAGTTCGACGTTGTCGGGCGGCGAGGGATGGTCGATGACGACGACTTCCAGCCAGCGGTACGCGTTGCCGTCGACGCCGAGCGTTCGGCCGCGGAGGTTCGTCAGCTGTGCCGGCGCCGCGCGCAGCTTGCGGATGGTGCCGTTGGCCTGCTTCAGCGCCTTCTTGCTGCGCTTCTCAAGCCAGCTGCGCTCTCTGGCGTCGTTGTCGGTGGGCGTCTCGCGGCCTTTGACCTGGACGACGACGGCGACGTCGCCGACGATCAGGATGCCGTCGCCCAGCTCGCGCTGGCCGGAGCCGACATCGGCCGTCTCCGGGAGGAACACGAAGTCCGGCATGCCCCACACCGCAGCAGCGTCGTGCGTGGCGGTCTCAGCGGCCGTCCCGTAGCGTTCGCCCGGACGCAGCGGCGAGGCGCTGGGGACGGTCCGCATCATCGCCCCGCCG
>JALRCL010000569.1 GCA_023268575.1 Patulibacter sp. | reverse complement strand
CAGCAGACGTGCGATCTGGCCGTCGGTCATCCCGGCGCCCCGCGGACCCGAGCCGGTGCGGGTCTCGAGGGCCTCGCGGTCGAGGCCGTGGACCTCCAGCAGCGCGGTCCAGACGGCCTCGGCGTGCGCGCGCGACGCGCGCAGGAGCAACGTCCCGTCGATGTCCCAGAGCAGGAGCCAGCCGCCGGCGGCGCGGGCGGCGCGCTCGTCGGCCAGGACGGTCATCGCCGCAGGTCGACGGACGGGTCGAGCCGCTGGGCGAAGGCCGCGATGAGCTTCGCGGCGTTGAGGATGTCGTCGACCTGGGCGGTCTCGACGACGGAGTGCATGTAGCGCAGCGGCACGCCGATGACCGCCGTCGGGATCCCGTCGGCGGCGATGTTGATCGCGTCGGCGTCGGTCCCCGTGCCGCGCCCGGTCGCGCTCACGGTGAAGGGGATGTCCTCCTGCTCGGCGATCTCGATCAGGCGGTCGCCGATCCACGGGTGCAGCGGGGTGCCGAGCTCGACGACCGGCCCCGACCCGAGGGGGTGCTCGCCGATCTCGTTGACGTCGACGCCGGGATGGTCGCTGGCGAAGGTCACGTCGACGACGATCGCCAGGCCGGGGCGGACCCGGTGGGCGGTCGTCTTCGCACCGTGCAGGCCCGTCTCCTCGCGGGCGACGGCCCACGCCTGGACCTCGCCCGGCGCGCCACCGGCCTCGGCGACGAGGCGCGCGGCCTCGTAGGCGACGAAGGAGCCGATGCGGTTGTCCATCGAGCGCGAGGCGACCCGCCCGCCGCGCAGCTCGAGCGGCTCGGCGTCGATCACCGCGACGTCGCCGATCCGCACGACCGAGCGGGCGTCCTCCTTGTCCGCAGCGCCGATGTCGATCGTCAGGTCCTTGATCTTCGCCGCGCGGGAGCGCTCGTCGGCCTCGATCAGGTGGATCGGCTTCTTGCCGATCACCCCGGGGACGAGGTCGCCGCCCTTCGTGATGACCCGGACGCGCTGCCCGACGAGCTGCTGCGGGTCCTGGCCCCCGACGGGGGCGATCCGCAGGAAGCCCTTCTCGTCGATGTGCGTGACGATCAGGCCGATCTCGTCGATGTGGCCGACGACGGCCAGCGACGGCACGCCCTCCTGCGTGCCCGAGACGCGGCCGACGGTCGAGCCGAAGGTGTCCCACTCGAGCGTCGCGAACGCGGAGGCGTGCTTGCGGAAGACCGCGCTGGCGATCTCCTCGCGCCCCGACGGCCCCGGAGCGGTGAGGAGGTCGCGCAGGACGGGCGGCAGGCTCATGCCCCGGACGGTATCGCGCCCGCGGCCGCGCCTCGCCTGCGACGGACCTCGCCCGGCGACGCGCGCGCGGCGCTCTAGTCGCGCGGCGGCGCGCCGCGCCGCACCTGGTTGGCGAGGTTGCCGGTCTGCAGGCCCCAGAGGATCCACCCCGCGCGACCGGCGGCGGCGCCCCGGACCCCGCCCGGCGGGAGGTCGCGCGCCCGGCGGAGGTCCCCGGCGGTGAGGATCTCGACGACGGTCGCCGGCCCGGCGTCCCCACCGTCGGCGAGGCGGCGGCCCGCACGGTCGGCGATGACGCCGCCCACCTGCTCGGCGCTCGCCATCCACGGCGCCGACTCGCTGCGCGAGCGGGTGGCCACCGGCCCCAGCACGTAGGACTCCACCTGGACCCCGTAGCCGGACTCCTCCGCGGCGAGGACCTGGGCGGCCATGAGCTCGCCCGCGGCGACCGTCGAGACCGCCCCCGAGCCGGGGACGGGGTAGCGCGCGGCCGCGCCGTTGATCATCACGTAGCCCGCGCCGGGTCGGTCGCGCAGCAGCGGGACGAAGGCACGCACGGCGAGGTGGTGGGCGCGCAGGCCGTCGTGGATCGCGGACTCCCACTCGTCGAGGCCCAGCTCCGCGAGCGGCGGACCCGCCGCCCAGCCCCCGAGCGCCGCGACGACGAGGTCCGGCGGACCGGCGAGGCGCAGGACGTCCGCGGCCAGCGCCTGCGCCGCGTCCTCGCCCGCGGAGAGGTCGCCGATGACCGGCACGAGCCGCTCGACGGGGCGGCCGGCATCGCGCAGCCGGTGCTCGAGCGCCTGCAGCCGCTCGTGACCGCGCGAGGGCACCGCGACGCGGGCGCCGGCATCCAGCAGACCGGCGACGATCCCCTCGCCGACCTCGCCGGCACCGCCGCAGACGACGGTCGTCCGGCCGTCGAGACGGGGCGGCGGGTCGGGGACCCCGCGGCCGGGCAGTCGGTCGAGCAGCGCCATCGCGGCGACACTACCGGCCGCGACGGGGCACCCGGCCGATCCGGGTCGGACCGGCCGGGTGCCGGGTGCGACCCCGGTGGGCGGGCGGTCGGTCGCCGCCCGCCCACCGGTGCCGCGGAGCGACGCGAACGAGGGAGAGGGGGGCGGCCAGGTGGGCCGGCCGCCCCACGGGCATCGTCGCGCGCCACGGGACGCGGACGGCTCGACGGCGGGCCCGAACGGCGGACGCGCGTTTGGCCCGGGGGACAGGGAGGCCGGTCGCAGCACCCCGTGCGGCATGCCGCACGCGTCCCGACGCGGAGGATCCCCCGTCCCGGGTCGCCCGTACCCGCCCTCGGGCGCGCGTCGGGGTGCGCCCCCGTGCCGCTGGCTCGCCGGTAGCGTGCAGGTGCAGAGAGACATGATCGATCCTGATGTCCTGTCCCGGGTCCCCGGCGTCCACGAGAGCGGCCTCGCCGACGAGGACCTCGCGCGGCTCCCCACCGCCGATCCGCCCCCGGCGCCGTGGACCTGCCGGGCCTCGGCGGTCCTCTGGCTCGCGCGGGCCCCGCGCGCGGCGCGCGGCGCGCTGCCGGCGGGCCTGCGGGACCGGCGCCCGGTCGGCGTGATCGGCGGGATGGTCCGGTACCGGGACACCCCCGTCGGCGCGTACGACGAGGTCTTCGGCCAGGTCGGGTACCTGCGCGGCGGGCGGCCGCGGTCGACGGTGGCGCTCATGGCGGTGGACTCCCCGGCGAGCCTCGTCGGCGGTCGAGCGAACTGGGCGATGCCCAAGGCGCTCGTGCGGTTCGACGGCGACCCGACGGCGTCGATGACGGCCTCGACGGCGGGCTGGCGGGTCACGACGCACGTCCGCCCGCTCGGCCCGGCGCTGCCGATCCGCACGACGGCCGTCGTCGAGCAGCAGGACCCGGACGGCGTGGTGCGCACCTGCACGATGGTCGCCCACGGGCGCCTCCGGCTCGCGCTCGTCCGCGCCGAGGTCCGCTCGACGGGCCCCCTGGCGAGCTGGCTGCGGCCGGGCCGGCACCTCGGTCTCGTCGGCGACGAGATCGAGTTCACCCTCTCCCCCGCCCGTCCGCTCGGGGGATGAGCACGGATCCGACGGCCCCGGCCGGCCACCGCGCCGAGCGGGCGCACCGTCCCGGCCGAGCGCCCGGCCCGTAGGCTCCCGCAGGTGGCGCGCACCGACACCGAGCCCGGCCCCGCCGACGACGCCGCGGTCGAGCGCGTCGTCGGCGACGCCCTGGAGCTCGCCGCGTTCGCGGCGCCGACCGGCGAGGAGGGCGAGCGCGGCGCAGCCGTCGCCGAGCGGCTCGCCGGCCTCGGGCTGGATCCGGAGCGGGACGCCGTCGGCAACGTCACCGTGCGCCTGGGCGGCGCGGGACCCGCGCTCGTCGTCAGCGCGCACCTCGACACGGTCTTCGGTTCCGAGGTCCCGCTGGCGCCCCGCCGCGAGGGCGACCGGCTGCTCGGTCCCGGGATCGGCGACGACACCGTGGCCGTCGCCGCGCTGCTGGAGCTCGCGCGTGCCCTGCGCGACGCGCCGCCGGCCCAGCCGATCGTGCTGGCCGCGACGGTCGGGGAGGAAGGGCTCGGCGACCTCCGCGGCGTGAAGCACCTGCTGTCGCGCGTCCCCGCGCGGGCGCTCGTCGCGCTCGAGGGGCACCTGCTCGACGACCTCGTGGTCGGCGGGATCGGGGCCTTGCGCCTCCGCGCCCGCTACCGCGGTCCGGGCGGGCACTCGTGGGGCGACCGCGGCACCGGCAGCGCCGCGCACGCCCTCCTGCGCGCCGGCGCCGCCGCGCTCGACGCGGTGCCGCGCGGCGCGCACATCAACGTCGGGGTCGTGCGCTCCGGCAGCACCGTGAACGCGATCGCGGAGGAGGGCGAGCTGCTCGTCGACCTGCGCGACGACGACGACGGCCGGCTGCGTCGCACCGCCCAGCGCGTCCGCGACGCCCTCGAGCGCGCACCGCGCGGCATCCACGCCACCGTGGAGCAGGTAGGGCATCGCCCCGCGGGCCGCACGCCCGCCGACCATCCGCTCGTCACGACCGCCCGCGCGGCCCGCGCCGCCGTGGGGCTGCCGCCGGCGCGCGAGGACGCCGGCTCGACGGAGTGCAACGCCGCCTATCCGCTCGGGGTCCCGGCGATCTGCGTCGGGATCACCCGCGGCGGCGACATGCACCGGACCTCGGAGTGGGTCGCCGTCCCGCCGATCGCCGCCGGGCTCGGCGCGCTGCTCGAGCTCGTCCGGCGCCTGGACGAGGCCGACCTCGGTGGCTGACGCCCCGGACGTCGTCGTCGGCGACGACGGGCTCGCCCGGTGCCGCTGGGGCGCGGCGCCGGAGCTGTACCGCGCCTACCACGACGAGGACTGGGGCCGGCCGCTGCACGGCGAGCGCCCGCTCTTCGAGCTCCTGACCCTCGAGGCGTTCCAGAGCGGCCTCGCGTGGATCACGATCCTCCGCAAGCGCGAGGCGTTCCGCACGGCCTTCGACGGCTTCGACCCGGAGCGCGTCGCGACCTACGGAGACGCCGACGTCGCTCGGCTGCTGGCCGATGCCGGCATCGTCCGCAACCGGGCGAAGGTCGCCGCGACCGTCCAGAACGCCCGAGCGACGCTCGCGCTGCGCGACGGCGGCGGGCTCGACGGGCTGCTGTGGTCGTTCGCCGACGCCGCCGCGGCCGAGCGCGCCGGCCGACCCGCGACCTTCGCCGACGTCCCCGCGTCGACCGGGACCTCGAAGGCCATGGCGAAGGAGCTGCGCCGCCGCGGGTTCGCGTTCGTCGGGCCGACCGTCGCCTACGCGCTCATGCAGTCCGCGGGGATCGTCGACGACCACGTCGCCGGCTGCCATCGCGCCTCCTGAGCCGGGTTCGCCGCTCCGCGCGTCGCCGCGCCCCCGACCATCGGCGCGGCGGCCGCGCCGCACCGCCCGGCGGTTCTGACGCATCGCCGAGACGCCATGCCGCCCGGACGGTGGCCCCAGGCTGCCTCCCCCGATGGTCCAGGACTGCTCCTCCCCGCCGCTCGAACGTCCGATGACCCGAGGGTGCGCCTGCGTCGTCTGCTCCTCGCCCTGCTGCTGGTGCCCGCCCTCGCCGCGCCGGCGACGGCCTCGGCGCAGCGCCCCTGGTCCGGCTGGGACGGCGGCCGGCAGGTCGCGCCGGGCGCCGACGACGACGCCGCGACCGACCCCGGCACGGACGACGGCTGGAGCGTCGAGGACGACGGACCCGCCGACGACGGCACGTGGACCGACGACGACGGCGTCGTCGAGGACGACCTGCCGGCGGACGACGACGTGGCCGACGACGACGAGCAGCCGGGCCCGGGCTGGAACGGGGGCGGCGACGTGCTCGTGCCCGTGCCGAGCTCGCGCCGGACGATCAAGGGCAAGGTGGCCCGGATCCGCACCGACGGCCGGGCCGCGATCCCGCGGTCGGCGCCCGTCTCGGTCAAGCGCGTGATCGCTGCGGCGAACCTCATCGTCGGCAAGCCGTACAAGTGGGGCGGCGGCCACGCCCGCCTGAAGGACTCCGGCTACGACTGCTCGGGTGCCGTCGGCTACGCGATGATCCGCGCCGGCCTCATGACGACGACCGCCACGAGCGGCCAGATGGCGAAGTGGGGTCGCGCCGGCTCCGGGCGCTGGATCACGGTCCACGCGAGCAAGGGGCACGTGTACCTCGAAGTCGCGGGGCTGCGGCTGGACACGAGCCGGGTCGGCGATCCGCGGGGCCGCTCGGGCGTCCGCTGGCGTCCCGTGATCGGTCGTCGCAAGGGGTTCCACTCCCGGCACGTCGCCGGGCTCTGACGGCCCCGGCCCGCGGCGCAGCTCGACCGACCGCCCCGCCTCCTCGCGGCCCGTCGGACGACGCGAAGTACGATCGCCCGGTGCCTGGCCTCACGCTGCTCCACAACCCGCACTGCTCGACCTCGGTCGTCGCCCTCGAGGCGCTCCAGGAGGCCGGCCACGAGGTCGCCGTGCGGAAGTACCTGCTCGTCGCCGAGCGGCTCGACGAGGCGGAGCTGCGCGACCTCGCCGAGCGCCTCGACGGCGATCCCGTCGACGCCTTGATCCGACGGGACAAGCGCTACCGCGACCTCGGCCTCGACGCCGACGGGCTCGGCATCGACGAGGTCGTCGCCGTGCTCGTCGAGCACCCCGCGCTGCTGCAGCGCCCGATCCTCGACGACGGCGAGACGGTCGTCATCGGCCGTCCGCGCGACCGGCACGCGGCGTGGGCCGCCAGCGGGCGCGCCGTCACCGGCTGACCCCGACGACGCGGCGGTCGACGGGCCGCGCCCGGACCGCGATCGCCGTGCGCTCCGCGCAGGCCCTCAGCAGGGCAGGAGCACGAGCGAGCCGCCGGTCTCCCCCGAGATGTCGGGCATCCAGCGGTTGCACGTGCGCGGGGGCGTCGTGGCGCCCCCGCCCCCGCCCCCGCTACCGGAGGAGGGGCGGACCAGGCGGATCCGGCCCTCGGTCCGGACGCGCTGATCGCCCGCCGTCGCGGTGACCCGCAGCCGCGTGGAGGAGCGAGCCCGCGCCGACAGGCGCACGCGGAGGGTCGCGGTGCGAGTGCGCCCGACCGCCAGCGGCGTCAGCGTGCGCGTGGACGGCGAGACCTGCAGCCCGCGGGCGCCGGCCACCCGCAGGCGCACCCGCGCCGTGGACGCGTCTCCGGCGTTCGTCACGAGCACGCGGACGCGGGCGGTCCGGCCCGGCCGCAGGCGGCTCGGCACGCCGCGCAGCGCGATGCCGAGCACCGGCACCGGCCGCAGCGCGATCGGGCCGGTCGTGTCGAGGACGACGGAGGCGTCGCCCGGTCGGGTGAGCGTGGCGATCGCGCAGTCCGGCGTGCCGCCGGCGAGCCGCCGGTCGGTCGCCTCCATCCGCTGCACCGTCGTGCGCTCACCGGACTTCTCCGCCCGGTCCACGCCACCGCCGAGCGTCTGGCCCGGGGCCGGCAGGACGTGCCAGCTGGCGCGGAAGGAGGTGGTGGAGGTCGAGAGCCCCTGGGCGGGGTAGCCGTCGCAGCCGGTCGCGGTCCGCCGACCCGCGAAGAGCGTCAGGACGCTCTCGGACGCAGCGGTCGCGACCCCCCGCAGCCGGACGCTCCCGACGAGCGCCCCGCGCCGCCGGTCGTAGGCCAGCGCCGCCCCGGTGATGTCGTGGGCGGGGTGGGGGCTGGCCGCGTCGCCGGCCGGATCCTCGCCGACCCCGACGAGGTTCGCGCCCGCCGGCGCCGGCGCGACGCCGAGCAGCAGGATCGTGGCCGCGGCCACGGTCGACGCTGCGGCTCGACGGGCCGGGATGGATGGGACGAACGGGCGACGGCGCATGGGGGCTCCTCGGGGGTCGGAGGGGGCGCCGGCCGCTGCGCGAACGCCCACGCGCCAACCGTACCCCCGGAGGCCCCCGGCCGGCGCCACCCCAGCGGCAGCCGACGCCGTCCGGCGGGACGGCGTCGCCGAGGGCCCCTGGCCGTCAGCGACGCCGCTCGGGCTCCGCCTGGCTCAGGCCGCCAGCAGCTGCCGGAGCACGTACAGCAGCACGCCGCCGTGGCGGTAGTAGTCCGCCTCCTTCGGCGTGTCGATCCGGACGACGGCCTCGAAGGAGACGTCGCCGGCCTGGACCTGGACCGTCTTCGGCAGCTCGCCGGCGTTCAGCGCCTCGGCCTGCCCGGTGATCGTGAACTCCTCGGTGCCGTCGAGCCCGAGCGAGTCGGCGCTCTCGCCCTCCGGGAACTGGAGCGGCAGGACGCCCATCCCGACGAGGTTCGAGCGATGGATCCGCTCGAAGCTCTCCGCGATGACGGCCTTCACGCCGAGGAGGTTCGTCCCCTTCGCAGCCCAGTCGCGGGAGGAGCCCGAGCCGTATTCCTTGCCGCCGAGGACGACGAGCGGCACGCCGGCCTCGGCGTAGGCCTGGCAGGCGTCGTAGATCCACGCCTTCTCGCCCTGGGGCAGCTGACCGTCGTCGAGGAGGTAGCGGGTGTAGCCGCCCTCGGGCAGCGGGTCGCCGCCGCCCATGACGTTCTTCAGGCGGATGTTCGCGAACGTGCCGCGGATCATCGTCTCGTGGTTGCCGCGGCGCGAGCCGTACGAGTTGAAGTCCGCCGGCTTCACGCCGTGGGCCTCGAGGTACTGACCCGCCGGCGCCTCGCGCTTGATCGAGCCGGCCGGCGAGATGTGGTCGGTCGTGACCGAGTCGCCGAGCTTCGCCATCACCCGCGCGCCCTCGATGTCCTCGACCGGGGCGGGCTCCGCCGGCATGCCGTCGAAGTACGGCGCCTTGCGGATGTACGTCGAGTCGTCGCTCCACTCGTAGCGGTCGCCGGTCGGGATCTGCAGCCCCTGCCAGTTCGCGTCGCCGTCGAAGACCTGCGCGTAGCTCGTGCGGAACATGTCGGCCTGCAGGCAGTCCTCGACCGTCTGGGCGACCTCCTTCGTGGAGGGCCAGATGTCCTTGAGGAAGATCTCCCGGCCGCCGACGCCGACGCCGATCGGGTCCGCCTCGAAGTCGAAGTCCATCGAGCCGGCGATCGCGTACGCCACGACCAGCGGCGGCGACGCGAGGTAGTTCATCTTCACGTCGGGGCTGATGCGGCCCTCGAAGTTCCGGTTGCCCGAGAGCACCGACGTGACGGCGAGGTCGGCGTCGTTGACGGCCTTCGAGATCGGCTCGGGCAGCGGGCCCGAGTTGCCGATGCAGGTCGTGCAGCCGTAGCCGACGAGGTTGAACCCGAGCGCGTCGAGGTCCTCGCTGAGGCCCGCGCGGTCGAGGTAGTCGGTGACGACGAGCGAGCCCGGCGCCAGCGACGTCTTCACCCACGGCTTGCGGTTCAGGCCGAGCTCGCGGGCCTTGCGGGCCACGAGGCCGGCGGCGACCATGACGGCCGGGTTGGAGGTGTTCGTGCAGGACGTGATCGCGGCGATCAC
>JALRCL010000155.1 GCA_023268575.1 Patulibacter sp. | reverse complement strand
GGGACCCCCGCACCGCTCGCGCGACGAAGCGCTCGGTGTCGCGGCGGAGCGCCTCGACGGGTTGCACGGCGTCGTCGCCGGAGCCGGGGCCGTCGTGACCGGGACGATCGCCGAGCAGTCCGAGGAGGATTGCCGCCGCGTCGTCGACACGAACCTCTACGGGACCCTCTAGACGATGCAGGCGGCGCTGCCGCACGTCGACCGCGCCGGCGGCCACCTGCTGGCCGTCGCCTCGATCGCGGGGATCGTGCCGATCCCGCTGGCCGGGGTCTACCCGGCGACGAAGGCGGCGGTCGGCGAGCTCGCCGCCCAGCTGCGGATCGAACTCATGCACCGGCCGACGAGCGCCGGCGTGTTCTACCTGGGAATGGTCGAGAGCGAGATGGCCGACGCGGTCGCCGACGACGAGCGGATCGCGCGGACGCTGGACCGCAGTCCCGGGCCGCTGCGCGCGGCGCTGCCGGTCGACGAGGCGGCGGGACGGATCGTGCACGCGCTCGAGCACCGACGGGCCGCGGCGGTCGCGCCGTGGTGGCAGGTGCCCGTCGCCGCCCCGCAGCTCGGGCTGCAGCTCGCGGTCGAGACGGGGATGCGCGCGCTGGCGGTCGCTCGCGAGCTGCCGCGGCGGGCGGTCGGCCGAGGACCCGGCGCCGCAGGCCGGTGATCGCGGGCCGGCCACGGGGCGCCGCGCCACCCTCAGCGCTCGACGAACTCGTGCGCGGTGCTCAGCTCGCCCCGCGCGTCCGTCTCGCGGTAGAGCATCGCGAGGCCGAGCTCGTCGAACAGCGCGAGGAACTCGTCCCAGCCGAGCGCCTCCAGGTCGCGACCCTCCTCGCCGATGCGGAAGCCGATGCTGCTGTGCCCCTCCGGCGCCACCCGTCGCCCGGGCTCGGCGCCGCGGCGCTCCGCCCAGCGGCGGATCTCGTGGTGGTCGATGGTGTGGCCGGCACTGCCCTGTGGCACGGGGGACTCCTTCCGGGCTCGACGAAGGGGCGCCGGGCCGTCGCTTCCCCCAGGTGCTACCCGAGGCGGCCCCTGCGGCAAACGAGCCGGCGGACGGCGGCGCGCTCGTCGCGTGTGCGGCCGCCGGGCGGCGGGTAGCCCGGGCCCACCGTCACGACGAGAGGACCCGATGACGACCGTGATCCCTTCCGCGCGCCCCCGCACCGCCGACCGCCGCGCCGTCGCGTGACGGCGCAGCCGGATCGTCCGGGGCCAGCGCGAGGGCGCACGGCGCTGCTCGTCGTCGACGCCCTGAACGACTACGACCACCCGGACGGCGACGCGCTGCGCCCCAGCGCGCTCGCCGCCGTGCCGGCCATCGGGCGCCTCATCGACGAGGCGCACGAGCGCGACGTCCTCGTCGTCCACGTCAACGACCATCACGATCGCTGGGACATCGGAGCCGCGGACCTCGTCGCGCTCGCGCGCCGCGGCGCGCCGGACGAGCTCGTCGACCCGATCGCGCCGCGCGAGGGGTCGCCCTTCCTGCTGAAGGCACGGCACTCCGCCTTCTACGCGACCCCGCTGGAGTACCTGCTCGAGCGGGCCGGGGTCGACCGGGTGATCCTCACCGGCCAGGTGACCGAGCAGTGCCTCCTCTACAGCGCCCTCGACGCGTACGGCCGCCACCTCGACGTCGTGGTGCCGCGCGCGGCGGTCGCGCACATCGACGAGGAGCTCGCCCGCGCGGCGCTGCGGATGATGGAGGCGAACCTCCACGCCGAGGTCGTCG
>JALRCL010000427.1 GCA_023268575.1 Patulibacter sp. | reverse complement strand
CACACCGATAGCGAACAATCGGTCAAAGCCATGCTGCTCGACCGGACAGCGACTGCCAATGCCAAGCCCGAACTCGAAATCTATGCCGATGATGTGAAATGCGCGCATGGCTGCGCCATTGGTGAGTTGGATGCCATGGCGATGTTCTACCTGCAATCGCGCGGGCGTTCCCGATCCGCTGCCGCTGCCCGCCGGAGAACTCGTGCGGCAGCCGGTTGTAGTGCTCCGGGTTCAGCCCGACGAGGTCCATGAGCTCCTGGACCCGCCGCTTGCGCTCGCCGGCGCCGGTCGCCAGGCCGTGGATGTCCAGCGGCGCGCCGATGATCGAGCCGACCGTGTGCCGCGGGTTCAGCGACGAGTAGGGGTCCTGGAAGACCATCTGCACGTCGCGGCGGAACGGGCCGAGCTCGCCGCGCCGCAGCGGCGCGACGTCGCGGCCGTCGAAGGCGATCGAGCCCGACGTCGGATCGATGAGCCGGCAGATCATCCGCGCGGTCGTCGACTTGCCGCAGCCGGACTCGCCGACGAGGCCGAACGTCTCGCCGCGGCGGACGTCGAAGCTCACGCCCCGAACCGCGCGCACCGCGTCGACGCGGCGGCGCACGAGCAGGCCCTTCGTGATCGGGAACTCCTTCACGAGCTCGCGGACCTCGAGGATGTTGTCGCCCTCGCCGAGCGTGTCGCGGCGGACGGCGGGCGCCGCGGCGACCGCCGCCGCGTGCGGATCCTCGACCGTCGGCTGCAGGCCCTCGATCGCCGCCTCGGCCTGCGGGTTCAGCGACGGATCCTGCGTGCTCATGCCGCCTCCTCCCCGGTCGCGGCGGTGATCCCCGCGGCGTCGGCCGCCTCGCGCGGGGTGCCTCCGGCGGCCAGCACGCGCCAGATCGTCTCGCGTCGCTCGGGCGGCATGGTGCAGCGCAGCCAGTGCTGCGGCGCGCCGTCGGCCTGCCCCAGCGGCGGCATCCCGGGCCGGCAGCAGCCGGCCGCGTACGGGCAGCGCGCACGGAAGTGGCAGTCGTCCGGCAGGCCGATGAGGCTCGGCGGGCGGCCGTCGACCGGCACGAGCTCGACGTCGCGCGGCTGGTCGAGTCGGGGGATCGAGCGCAGCAGGCCCCATGTGTAGGGGTGGCGCGGCATCGCGAACAGGTCGTGGACCGGGCCGCGCTCGACGATCTGCCCGGCGTACATCACCGCGATGTCGTCGGCGGTCTCCGCCACGACCCCGAGGTCGTGGGTGATCATCACCACGGCGGTGCCGAGCTCGCGCTGGAGCCGGTCGATGAGCTCGAGGATCTGCGCCTGCACGGTGACGTCCAGCGCGGTCGTCGGCTCGTCGGCGATGAGGAGCTTCGGGTCGTTGCAGAGCGCCATCGCGATCATCACGCGCTGGCGCATGCCGCCCGAGAACTCGTGCGGGTAGGAGTCCGCGCGGCGCTCGGGGTCGGGGATCCCGACGAGGCCGAGCATCTCGACCGCGCGGGCCCGCGCCTGGCGCTTCGTGACGTCGTTGTGGGCCCGGACCGCCTCGATGATCTGGTCGCCGACGCGGTAGAAGGGGTGCAGCGACGACAGCGGGTCCTGGAAGATCATCGCGATCTCGTTGCCGCGGATCCGTCGCAGCTCCTCGGCGCCGAGCGTCGTGAGGTCGCGTCCCTGGAAGAGCACGCGGCCGGTGATCGTCGCCGCGGACGACCGCGTGAGCCCCATGACCGTGAGGCTCGAGACGGACTTGCCCGAGCCGGACTCGCCGACGATGCCCAGCGTCCGGCCCTGCTCGACGTCGTAGGAGACGCGATCGACGGCCTGGACGACGCCGTCCTCGGAGCGGAAGGCGACCGAGAGGTCCTCGACGCGCAGCAGCGGCGTCGGGCCCTCGGGCTCGACCGGGGGCAGGTCCCGGGGGGTCTCCTGGGGGTCGCTCATTCGTACTTCACCCGCGGGTCGATGACGGCGTAGAGGAGGTCGACGATCAGCGCCGAGATGCAGACGAAGAAGGCGAGGAAGAGGACGGTCGCCTGGATCGTCGCCACGTCGCCGCGCTGGATCGCGTCGAAGGAGAGCCGGCCGAGGCCGGGGATGTTGAAGACGGACTCCGTGAGGATCGCGTTGCCGCCGATGAGGAAGCCGACGTCGACGCCGAGGGCGGTGACGATCGGGGTGATCGCGGCGCGCGCGCCGTGGCGGACGACGACCCGCCGCTCGGTCAGCCCCTTGGCCCGCGCGGTCCGGATGTAATCGGCCGCCATCGCGTCGATCATGCCGGCGCGCGTGAGCCGCATCAGCGCCGGGATCGCCGAGAAGGCGAGCACGGTACCCGGCATCACGAAGTGCTGC
>JALRCL010000313.1 GCA_023268575.1 Patulibacter sp. | reverse complement strand
CCGCCGCGGCGTCGCCGCTCGCATTCCCGCCCGTGCCGGGGCGCTCGCGCGCCGGCACGCGCACCTGCTGGCCGTCCTGCAGCGCCGCGGCGAGGTTCAGGCCCTGCCGGTCCGCGCGCCGGGTCGCGCCGCCCGCCTTGCGGACCGCCTCGAACACCCGCGCGCCCTCGCGCAGCTCGTAGACGCCGGGACGCCGCACCGCGCCGGTGACGTGGACCGTGATGCCGCCGCCCCCGCGCGAGACGCGGACCCCGCCGCCGGTCGCACCGCCGCCCGAGCCGGCGCCGCCGCCCGAGCCGGAGCCGCCGCCCGTCCGCGTGCCCGGCGCTCCGGCACCCGCCGGGTCGGGCGACGACGGCGGGGTTCCCGCGATCCGGGCAGCCAGCGCGCCGAGCGCCGCGGCGGCGAGCACGCCGAGCACGAGCCGCAGCCAGGGGTGGTCGAGCACGCCGTCGACGCTAGGCCCGACGTCGCGGCGCGTGGGTGTCCGCCGGTGCCGTCTCGGCGCCGCAACGGTCACGGCTCCCCGCGGTCGCTGCTTCGCCACGGGCGCGGCGCACCTCCGTCACCGCCAGGAGGTTGAGTCGACGCAGCCGCTGCGCCACCATCACCGCATGGCCGACCACCAGCTCGTTCCGGGAGGCCAGCGACGCCCGGTTCGACGAGCAGCTCGAGGAGCTCCGGGCGAGGCCCGCTCCGCCGCGGGGTAGCGCGTGGGCGAACGGCCCGCCGGCGGGCCGTTCGCCCTACCGGACGACGACGTTCACGAGCTTGCCCGGGACGACGATGACCTTCACCACCGTCTTGCCCTCGAGGAAGCCCTGGACCTTCTCGCTCGCGAGCGCGAGCTGCTCGAGCTCGTCCTTGCTCGCCCCGGTCGGCGCGAGGACGCGGTCGCGGACCTTGCCCTGGACCTGCAGGACGAGCTCGAACTCGTCGCGCTGCAGGAACCGCTGCTCGGCCGCCGGCCACGGCTCCTCCCAGATCCGCAGCCCGGTCAGGCGCTCGTAGGCGTCGGCGGCCAGGTGCGGCGCGAACGGCTGGATGAGCGACACGGCCGTGGCGGCCGCGTAGCGGACCGCCGCCCAGCCGGCGATCGCCTCCGGCGTCACCGGATCGAGCTCGACGACGGCGTTGCGTCGCGCGGAGATGACGTTCGTGAGCTCCATCACCGCCGCGACGGCGGTGTTGAACGAGAAGCGTCCGTCGAGGTCGTGCGTGACCTTGTCGATCGCCCAGTGCGCCTTGCGCACGAGCTCCAGGTCGTCGCCCTGCGGATCGTCCGGCAGCGCGGCCCCCGGCGCACCCGAGACGACGCCGTCGACGACGGTCGCGCCGCCGAGCTCCGCGGCCTCGGCCGCCAGCCGCCACAGCCGCGAGAGGAACCGGTGCACGCCCTCGACGCCCTCGTCGGACCAGTCGGCGTCCTGGTCCGGCGGGCCGAGGAAGACGACGTACGTGCGGGCGCTGTCGGCGCCGAAGCGCTCGACGATCTCGCGCGGGGCGACCGTGTTGCCCTTGGACTTGGACATCTTCGCCCCGTCCTTGGTGATCATCCCCTGGGTGAAGAGGTTCTGGAACGGCTCCTGCGCGTCGAGGACCCCGATGTCGGTCAGCGCCTTGCAGAAGAATCGGGCGTAGAGCAGGTGCAGGATGGCGTGCTCGACGCCGCCGATGTACTGGTCCACCGGCATCCAGCGGTTCGTCACCGCCGGGTCCCACGCCGCGCCGTCGTTGCGCGCGTCGGTGTAGCGCAGGAAGTACCAGGAGGAGTCGACGAAGGTGTCCAGCGTGTCGGTCTCGCGCGAGGCGGGGCCGCCGCAGGTCGGGCAGGTCGTGGCGACCCAGTCCTCGGCCGCGGCCAGCGGCGAGCGGCCCTTCGGCTTGTAGTCCTCGATGTCGGGCAGCAGGACCGGCAGCTGGTCCTCGGGCAGCGGCACCATCCCGCACGCGTCGCAGTGCACGACGGGGATCGGGCAGCCCCAGTAGCGCTGGCGCGAGACGAGCCAGTCGCGCAGGCGGAAGTTCACCGTCGCCTCGCCCTTGCCCTCGCCGGCGAGCCATGCGGTGATCGCGCTCAGCGCCTCGCGGTTCGGGGTGCCGTCGAAGTCGGGGTGGCTGTCGACGAGCGGCCCGTCGCCGGTGTAGGGCAGCGCGTCGTCGCTCGTGGCCCACGCGGCCGCCTCGACGCCCTCGGGCGCCTCGCCGTCGGCGCCGACGATGACGCGCTTCACCGGCAGGCCGTACGCGCGCGCGAAGTCGAAGTCGCGCTGGTCGTGCCCGGGGACGGCCATGATCGCGCCGGTGCCGTAGTCCATCAGCACGTAGTCGGCGACGTACATCGGCAGCCGCTCCCCGTTCACCGGGTTCACGACGTAGCGGCCGAGGAAGACGCCCGTCTTCGGCTTGTCGGCGGCCCCGCGCTCGGCGCGGTCGGCGGTCAGCGCGCGGTTGACGTAGGCGCGGACCTCGTCCTCCTGCTCGGTGCCCGCGACGAGCGCCAGGACGTCGGCGTGCTCGGGCGCCATGACGAAGAACGTCGCGCCGAAAAGCGTGTCCGGGCGGGTCGTGAAGACCTCGTAGTCCCGGTCGAGCTCCTCGTTGTGGAAGACGACGCGGGCGCCCTCGGACCGGCCGATCCAGTTGCGCTGCATCGTCTTGACGTGCTCGGGCCAGCCGATGCCGTCGAGGTCGTCCAGCAGCCGCTGCGCGTAGTCGGTGATCCGCAGGAACCACTGCTCGAGCTGCCGGATCTCGACCAGCGCGCCGGACCGCTCGCCGCGGCCGTCGATGACCTGCTCGTTGGCCAGGACCGTCTCCTCGACCGGGTCCCAGTTCACCGCCGCGGAGCGGCGCTCGACGAGCCCGGCCCGCAGCAGCTGGAGGAAGATCCACTGCGTCCAGCGGTAGTAGTCCGGCCGGTGCGAGGCGATCTCGCGGTCCCAGTCGATCGAGACGCCCCACTCCCGGAACTGGCGCTGGAACGACGCGATCGACGCCTCCGTGGCCTCGCGCGGGTGCTGCCCGGTCTTGATCGCGTTGTTCTCTGCCGGCAGGCCGAAGGAGTCGAAGCCCATCGGGTGCAGGACGGTCTTGCCCTGCCGGCGGCGGAAGTGCGCCACCGCGTCGCCGATCGCGTAGTTCTTCAGGTGCCCGACGTGCGGCTCGCCCGACGGGTACGGCAGCATCTCCAGGACGTAGACCGGCTCGGCCCCGTCGGCGTCGAGCGCGGCGTTGTCGACGTGCCACGTCCGCTCGTCGGCCCACACCTGCTGCCAACGCGGCTCGATCTGCTGAGGGTCGTAGCGGAGCTCCATGGGCGCGGCAAGTGTGACGCACCGCGCCCGGCCGGCGTCGTCCCGGGCCGGGCGCCGCACGCTCAGCGGTCGCGGCGGTCCCACTCGTCGCGGTAGATCCGCGCCAGCCACGCGTTCAGGCGCTCGTCGTCGGTGTCCTCCGGCACCCGCGCCACCGCCAGCTGCGACGCCAACCGCGCCGAGGCCTCGTCGACCGCGGCCAGGGCGTCGGCCGCCAGCACCTCGCCCCGCCGCACCGCCATGATCCGTCCGCGCCACGGCTCCGGCACCGGCAACGAGATCCTCCCGGTGCGCAGGAGCTCCTCGCCCTGCAGCGCGATCCGCAGCGCGTGCATCGCGTACTTGCCGTCGTAGCCGTCGCCGACCCGCTCGCGCTCCCGCACGTGCGCGGGATCCGCGATCCGCCGCCGCTGTGCGGCGAGGTACCCGAGCAGCGCCCGACCGGCCCGACGCGTGGCGAACCACGGAGCGATCGCCCGCAGCTCGCGACCCGCCGGCGTCACGTGGATCAGCGCCTCGCCCTCGGCGAACAGCGGCAGGAGGACCGTCAGCGACCCCTTGCGCGCGAGCATGCAATAGCGCCGCAGCCCGTACACGGTCAGGTCGACGTCGCCGGCGCCGGACGGCCGACCGGGGCCTTGCGTGCGCCACACGAGATGCTCGAAGCGTCGCGTCCCGAGGAGGTGCTCGGGCGGCTCGACGGTCACCCCGAGCTCGTCGCGATCGTCGTGACCACCGAGGTCGAGGCCGTGCACGGTCGACCCGACGAGCGCGAGCAGGATCAACCCGTCGTGTGCCACGCGCAGCGCGCGGGCGTCGTCGGGCTCGCGGGAGTCGAGGGTCGGCACGCATCCCACGCTAGGGGTCTCGCCCGACCGGTGTGCGCGCTCCGCACCCGCGTTCGGCGGTTCGAGCCTCCGCAGGAGTTCCTGCGTGCACGACGGTTCGTTCGCGCTCTGGGACCATGGGACCGATGCCCGGCGATCCGCACCTGCGCGCGGTGGGCCCCGACGACGACGGGGCGTGGTCGTCGACGCCCGCGTCCGGCCCGCCCGCGGTGCCGCCCGCTCCGCCCGCCGCGGAGGCCCCGACGACGGCGACCCCGCGCGCGATGGACAGCGCGGCCGCCGCGCGACGGGTGGCCGAGATCGTCGCCGCCGCCGAGACGGCCGCCAGCCGGATCCGGATGGAGGCCGAGCGCCGCGCCGACGAGCGGATCGCGGAGGCCGACCGCGCCGCACGCATGCGGGTGCAGGCCGCCGAGGCCGAGGCCGACGACCTGCTCGGCGAGGCGCGCCGGTCGGCCGAGCGGCTGCTGCGCGACACCCAGGCGACCGCCGACACCGAGCAGCTGCATTCCAGCCGCGAGGTCGAGCAGTACGTCCAGCAGGTCCG
>JALRCL010000325.1 GCA_023268575.1 Patulibacter sp. | reverse complement strand
GACGTTCCAGACGTTGGCGCAGCGCGCGCGTCAGGCGCGCGGTGCGGACTTTTCCATCTGCGACATCGACCTGCCCGTTCAGGTCACGCCGGCGTCGACGGCGCCGAGCCCCTAGAGCGTCCCCGTCGGCGGCGGCGACGGCGGGGGCCGTCGGGTCGACCTCGGTCGGGGAGGGGGTGGCGGTGCTCACGCGACGGCTCCGTGGTCGGGGTCGGTGGACGGCGCCGGCGGGTCGGCGCCCACGCCGGTGATCGCGGCGACGACCGCCTGGCGCTGATCGGGGGTCGCCGGGAACGAGCCGCCGTTGCGACCGAGGCGCAGCACCTCGATCCGGTCGGCGACCTGGAAGACGTCGGCGAGGTTGTGCGAGATGAGGATCACGCCCATGCCGCGCTCGCGCAGCCGCGAGACGAGCGCGAGGACCTGCTCGGTCTGCGCGACGCCGAGGGCCGCGGTCGGCTCGTCGAGGATCACGAGCTGCGGCTCGCCGAGCATCGCGCGGGCGATCGCGACCGTCTGCCGCTGCCCGCCGGAGAGCTGGCCGACCTCGGCGCGCACGGACTTCAGCGTCCGCACGGCCAGCGCGTCCAGCAGGGCGCGCGCCTCGCGCTCCATCGTGATCTCGTCGAGCACGGGACCGCGGCGCCGCTCGCGTCCGAGGTGGAGGTTCGCGACGACGTCGAGGTTGTCGCAGAGCGCCAGGTCCTGGTAGACGACGGCGATCCCGAGGCGGGCCGCGTCGGCCGGCGACGCGATCCGCACCGGCGACCCGCCGAAGGCGATCTCGCCCGCGTCGGCGGGGCCGGCGCCGGAGATCGTCTTGATGAGCGTCGACTTGCCGGCGCCGTTGTCGCCGACGAGCGCGACGACCTCGCCGGCCCGCACCTCGAGGGCGACGTCGGAGAGCGCCTGGACCGCTCCGAAGCGCTTGCTCACGCCGCGCAGGCGCAGCAGCGGCCCGGCGCCGGCCGGCGCCACGGGGGCACCGGCCTGCGTCTCGGTGGCCATGGCTCAGCCGATCCCCGCCGCCTTGCAGGCGGCTGCGTAGCGGCCCTTGCAGATCGCGCTCACGGGGTACACGCCGTCCTTGACGACGGTGTCGGCGATCTTGTCCTTCGTCACCGCGATCGGCTTCAGCAGCACGGCGTCGACCTGCTTGCTGCCGTTGTCGACCTTGCCGTTGACGAGCCCGCTCGGCGCGGGACCGTCGGTGGCCAGGGCGTAGGCGAGCTTCGCCGCCGCCTCGGCCTCCGGCTTGATCGCCTTGTAGACGGTCATGTGCTGCTCGCCGAGGAGGATCCGCTGGATGCCGGCGAGCTCGGCGTCCTGCCCGGTGACCGGGACCTTCGTCGGATCGATGCCGGCGCTCTTCATCGCCGCGATCGCGCCGCCGGCGGTGCCGTCGTTGGCCGCGTAGACGCCGGAGATCCCGTTCTTGCCGATGGCGGTGATCGCCTGGTCCATCTCCGTCTGCGCCTTGTCGGGCGACCAGTCGGGCGTGTCGTACTCCTTGGCGATCTTCACGCCGGAGCCGTCGAGGACGGAGTGCGCGCCCTTCTTGAACTGGGCGGCGTTGGAGTCCGTCGGGGAGCCGTTGATCATGACGATCGACTTGCCCTGCGGCGAGCCGAGCGCGTCGACGAGGCTCTGGCCCTGGAGCTTGCCGACCTCCTCGTTGTCGAACGAGATGTAGTAGTCGACGTCGGCCTTCTGGACGAGGCGGTCGTAGGAGATGACCGGGATGTCGGACTGCTTGGCCCGGGCGACGATCGCCCCCGCGGCCTCGGCGTCGACGGGGTCCAGCACGAGGACGTCGGCCCCGTTGGTGATCGCGGACTCCGCCTGGCTCTGCTGCTTGGACGTGTCCTGGTCGGCGTTGGCGTAGATGAGCTTGCAGTCGGCGCATGCCTCCTTCAAGGCGCTCGTGAAGAGCGGACGATCGAGTGCTTCGTAGCGGGCGGTCTTCGACTCCGGCAGCAGGAGGGCGATGGTCTTGCCACCGCCGCCTCCGCCGGACGATCCGCCGGAGTCGCCGTCGTCGTCCCCGCAGGCCGTCAGGCCGAGGGCGGCGACGGGGGCCAGCGCGCAGAGCGCCAGCGCCGTGCGCAGGTTGATGGACATCACGGTGCTCCTCTCCCGATTGGGGCGTTCGAGTTCTCGCGAAGGGTGGGGACGCGGACGTCGCGTCGGGTGGCGGCGAGCCGCAGCGCGCCGACGACCTGGCCCTGGTCGCCGAGCGCGGCCGGGACGAGCTGGACCCCGGAGCCCGCACCGGGCAGGCGGTGGCGGTCGAGCTCCTCGCGGACGCCGGCGAGGACCGGGTCGGTCGCGAAGGCCGGATCGCCGCCGAGGACGATCATCGCCGGGTCCAGCAGGTGGCAGGCGTTGGCGAGGACGCGGCCGAGCGCTCGCCCGGCGTCCGCGAGCAGCCGGGCGACGCGCGGATCGGCCGTGCCGAGCGCGGCGACGAGGTCGTCGGGCAGCTCGTCGGCGGCGGTGGCGTGCAGCTGACGGCGGACGGCCGGGGCCGAGACGATCGTCTCCAGGCAGCCGCGGCCGCCGCAGCGGCAGGGCGCGCCGTTGGGCACGACGCCGACGTGGCCGATCTCCCCGGCGATGCCGGTCCCGCCGTGCAGCAGCCGCCCGCCGCTGATCAGACCGGCGCCGACGCCGGAGGAGACCTTGACGTAGATCACGTCGTCGACGCCGCGGGCGACGCCGACGGCGTGCTCGCCGAGCGCCCCGAGGTTCGCGTCGTTCTCGACGACGACGGGGATCCCGAGGTGCTGCTCCAGTGCGACCGCGAGCGTCGTGCCGCTCCACCCGGGGAGGATCATCGTCGTCCCGATCCGGCCGCTGGCCCGGTCGACCGGGCCCGGGACGCCCGCACCGCAGGCGACGATCTCCTCCTGCGCGACCTCGGCGTCGGCGATGACCTCGGCGGCCAGCGCGCTCGCGGCGGCCAGCGCCTCGTCCATCCCGCGGTCGACGTCGACCTGGCGATCGCGGACGGCGAGCATCCGCCCGGCGAGGTCGCCGACGGCGACGCGGACGTGCTCGTGGCCGAAGTCGACGCCCAGGACGGCGCCGGCGCGACGCGTGAGGCGCAGGACCTCCGGCCGGCGGCCGGTGCGGCCGTGCGGCTCGGCGGCGGCGACGACCTCCAGCAGGCCGTCGCGCTCGAGGTCGCGGACGATCGCCGAGACCGTCGCACGGGACAGGCCGGTGCGCGCCACGACGTCGGCGCGCGTGCTCTCCGGCGCACGGCGCAGCTGGTCCACGACGCGCAGCGCGGCGCCGCGCCCTCCTCGGCTGGGTCGCTCCTCCACCACGGTCGCGAGCATGCCGTCCCCGACCACGCCGCGTCAAGGGCTTTTGTCGACTGGCGCGCGGAACTGGCGCTTCGGAGCCCGGAGTTCTGTCTCCACAAGGCAAAATAGGCCCGCGGAGGCGGCAAATCGTCGTTCGCCGAACGTCGAATCAGTCACGTCGATCCGCGCGCCGGGCCCGCACGGCGGCCCGTCGGGGCGGCGCCGTACCATCGGCGCCGTGGCCGACCTGCGCGTCTACCGGATCCCGTGGTCCACGAACGTCGACCGGATCGCGATGGCGGCGGCCCACAAGGACCTCGTCGTGGAGTGGGTGGACGTCGACCCCGACGACCGCCGCCCGGTGCGCGAGCTCAGCGGACAGGACCTCGTGCCCGTCGCGGTCGACCCGGAGGACGGTGCCGTCCGCACCGACTCGCCGCGGATCCTCCGGTGGATCGAGGAGCGGTGGCCCGCGCCGCCGCTGTGGCCGGCCGATCCGGGCGACGCGGCGCTGGCCGACGTCTTCTGCCACCGCTTCAACGAGGTCTGGAAGGGTCCGCCGAACCGGATCGCCGCGCTCCTCGGCCCGG
>JALRCL010000213.1 GCA_023268575.1 Patulibacter sp. | reverse complement strand
CCTCGACGAGCGGCTCGGAGGGCGAAGGCACGTCCCTGATCGTATCGACGGAGCAGCGCGCGGCCGGTCGCCAGCGCGCGCGGCGCGGCGTGACGGCGTGTCAGCGGGCCGGCGCACGGCCCGGGAGCCGCCGCCGCGACGCCGCGCGCGACCCTCAGCTGAGGTAGCGGTCGATGATCTGCAGGCCGAGGTAGACGCCGGCGGTCGCGAAGACCCCGACGATGAAGAGCCCGAGCACGAACGCGGCGATCCGCTGGCTCCAGAGGTCGTAGATGCGAACCACCGGTACCAGCACCAGCCCGATCACCGCGGTGAGCGAGACGAGGCCGCCGACGACGAGCACGAGGTAGGTGACGAACTCGTGGCTCATGCGTCCGGAGTGTCTACCGGATCGTCCGGTCGCCCGGCTCCGTCGTCGTGGGCCGCCGGCGGCTCGCCGGGTGGCTGGCCGGTCTCTCGCGGCGCCACGCGCGCGCCGCCCGGTCCGACGGCGACGTACGTCACGATCAGGCCGAGGGCGCCGACGAGCGCCATGACCGCCGCCGACAGCCCGGCGCCCGCCAGCACGTCGGAGAGGTGGTTGGCCCGCAGCGCCAGCGGCGCCGCGCAGATCGCGGCCGCGAGGATCGTCGCCAGGCCCGTGAGCCCGATCCGCCCGGGCATCCGCCGCACCGACGGCGACAGCGCCAAGGCGATCGCGACGAAGCCGACCGCACCGGCCGCCGTCGTCGACGGGAAGCTCGAGCCGGAGAGCTCCTCGAGCGCGCCGGGCGGCTGGGGCCGGGACTCGCCGTCGCGCACGAGCGCGGTGACGAGCAGCCCGATCGGGACCGTCGCCGCGAGGGTGATCGCCGTCGGCAGGCGTCGCTTGCGCAGCAGGAAGAGCACCGCGAGCGCCGTGAGCACGAGCAGCACCCAGGGGCGCCCGAGCACGAGCCCGACGCGGGCGATGCTCTCCACCGGTCCGACGAGCACGTCGTCGCCCAGGCGCAGGAGCTCGCGGTCCCCGCGGGTGAGCGTCCGCTGGTCGAGCAGGTTCTCGTTGCTGATGAACGCGAAGGTGCCGACGGCGATGATCGCGGTGAGCGTCGTCAGCTCGAGGCCCAGCCCGCCAGGCGTGATCCGTCCCCAGACGAACCGCGCCGGGCCGGAGATCGGGCGCCAGATGGCCAGCACGACGCGGCCGGTGCGCGTCTCGCTCGCCTGGCGCAGCCAGACGCGCGCCTGCTCGCGGTGCTCGGGCTCGCTGAGCCAGTGCGCGGCGAACAGCGCGCCGACGACGATCGTCACGATCGTGCCGAAGATGAACGCGCCCTGCTTCGCCCAGGCGAGGAGCTGGTCGAGGCTGCGCCAGAAGACGTAGCCGAGGACGACGAAGACCGTCGCCCACAGGCCGCTGCCGATGATCGAGTACGGGACGAACCGGCGCGCTGCGACGCCCGAGGAGCCGAGCACGAACGGGGCGACGGCCCGGACGAAGCCGATGAACCGGCCGATGATCACGGCCTTGCCGCCGTGCTTGTCGAAGAACGCCTCGACCTGCCGCAGGCGGTCGGGGGTGATCTTCACCCGCGGCCCGTGCTTCTCGATGAACGACCGGCCGAGCCGGCGCCCGAGCATGAAGCTCACGAGGTCGCCGAGGAACGCACTGGCCCAGACGATCGTCAGCAGCGTGAAGAGCTCGAGGGTCCCCTCGCCCGCCAGGACGCCGGCGAGGATGACGAACGTCTCGCCGGGCGCGAGCAGGCCGACGAAGGCACCGGTCTCCAGGAACGCCAGCAGGGCCACGAGCCCGTAGGCCCAGTCGCCGAGCGCGTCGCCGATGTCCTCCACGATCCGCTCGAGCGGCAGGTCCTCGAGCGTCGGCAGCTCGACGGCGCCGCTGCCGAGCACGACGCCGGCGATCACCGCGACGATCGCTGCGGGCAGCGCCCAGCGGGGACGCTTCCAGCCGCGGCGCAGCGCGAGCAGGTACGCGGCCGGCGCCAGGACGGCGAGCGCGATCCACATCGGATGGAGCTTGGCGAGCGGGAGGACGAGCTCGACGCTCATGCCGGCAGCTCCAGGATCGAGGACACCGCGGCGCCGCCGGTCGGGACCGCGACGATCGCCCCCGCGTCCTCGCCCAGCGCCGCGGCGGCGGCGTGGGCGGCGTCGGCCGACGCGAACCAGCCGATCGTCGTCGGCCCGGACCCGCAGACCATCGTCCGCTGCGCGCCGACGCCGCGCAGGCGATCCAGGGCGTCGGCGATCGACGGGCAGAGGTCCAGCGCGGCCGCCTCGAGGTC
>JALRCL010000133.1 GCA_023268575.1 Patulibacter sp. | reverse complement strand
ACCTTCCAGTTCCCGCCCGCGGGCAACCATTCGTGGGCGTACTGGGGCGCTCAATTGCAGGCCCTCAAACCCGATCTGATCGCCACCCTGAACGGGTGAGCGGGCATTCGTCGGAAGAGAGAAGTCACACAGACTTGTGGTTGACTACACGGGCAATGCGGCCCGGACCGGCGCACACCGACCGGGTGCGGCACACGACAGATGGGATAGGTAAGCAGTTATGAGTTTCGTTGGGAAAATTCGCGGCGCCACGCGCCGAGTGGTGGTCGCGGCAGCTGCTGCCGCGGTACTGCCCGGTTTGGTCGGCGTTGTCGGAGGCTCGGCGACTGCTGGTGCCTTCTCTCGGCCGGGCCTGCCGGTCGAATACCTGGACGTCCCGTCGGCCGGTATGGGCCGCGACATCCGGGTGCAGTTCCAGAGCGGCGGCGCGAACTCGCCGGCGGTCTACATGCTCGACGGCCTGCGTGCACAGGACGACTTCAACGGCTGGGACATCAACACGGCGGCCTTCGAGTGGTACTTCGGCTCCGGACTGTCGGTGATCATGCCCGTCGGCGGTTCGTCGTTCGATGTACGCGCGGGCGTCGGGGTGGCATCGGGCCTGCACCAAGGCGATGGTATGCAGGGCAGTGTTGAGTTGGCGGTTACCGGCGCGGTTGAGGCGGTGGCGGCCGTTGGTCTTGCCGGAGCCGCACTGGATCGGTGCGGTGCCGGTGTAGGCGGCAAAGGCGGCGGCGTTCTTGAACCGCCTGGGGTCGCCGATCTGCGCGATCAGTTTCGCGCTGGTCACGGTCGCCGCGCCGGTGAGGTCTTCAAACGGGTTGCCGTGCTCGGCCAGCAGCGCGGCCATGTCCGTCTCGAGCTGTTCGAGGCGAGCGTTGTGTTCCTTGATGCGGCCGGCGAGCATCCGGATCGCGTCCTGCGCGGTCTGCTCGACGAGACCGCCGGGCACGATCAGGCGCCGCAGGCGCCTGATCTGGGACGGGTGTGCGAGGTCCTTCGTGGCGGCCTCCGCGGCGGGGTCCACAGATGCCCAGGTCGCGCGCAGGCGCGTGATCGTCTTCGTGCGGTCGTGGATCTCTTGCTCGCGGAGGGTGGTGAGGATCCCGAGTGCCCTGGCGAGGTCGGGCTGCAGCGCTGGTGCGAGTTGGTCGCCGAGCAGCAGCACGACCCGCGCGATCGCTTGCGCGTCGATGGGGTCGCTCTTGGCGGGGCCCATCGTCTTGCGGTGGCGGTGCGTGCGCCATGGCGGTACGTCGACGCAGTCAAGGCCTGCGGCGCAGAGCGCGACGGTCAGGGCCTGGCCGTAGCTGGAGGCGTTCTCGATCCCGATCCTTGCGTCCTGCGCGTCGTGCTGGTCGATCCAGGTGGTGAGCCGACCGAACCCGGCCGGGGTGTTGGCGAACGCGAGGGTCGCGAGTTCTCGGCCGGCGTGGTCGATGATCGCGGCGACGTGCTGGTCCTTGTGGACGTCGATCCCGACGACTTTGGTGTGCATCTCGGTGGTCCTCGCTCCTTGGGGTTCTAGAGTCGAGGCTGGGCCGGCGGTCGAGACAGCTCTGTGTCGATGCAACCCGTTGAACTGCTGCGCGGCGCGGAACTCTCCTATGAAGTCATCGACCGCCGGCCCGCCCCTCTTCGGTCTGGTCGACAGGTCAGATGCGCGTCACGGGGCGGGTGGGTGCCCCACGTGGGGCACCCACCCGCCCCGGACATGAGCCTGGGGAGTCAGACCGAACCGAAGAAGAGAAGCCTCGTCGTCCTCGCGGACAACCCCCATCCTCAAACACAGAGCCTGGATCCACCGATGATCGGCTGAGCCTCGTGGTCGAGGACCACGCGTGCGCGGACCGGACGCCGGAGGACGGGCACCATCTGATGGCGGCCGGTCCGTCCACGCGCCGGTCGTCGGGCGCGAGGCGCCCCGAGGATCCGCGGATCC
>JALRCL010000198.1 GCA_023268575.1 Patulibacter sp. | reverse complement strand
CCCGAACGAGCGCCTGCTCTCGACGGTAGACCGGCGCACGACGATCCTCGAGGCGTTCCGCGAGGCGGACAACGTCCTGCGTCAGGGCGTCCAGGGCATCACGGACCTGATCACGATCCCCGGCCTCATCAACCTCGACTTCGCGGACGTCCGGACGATCATGGCCGACCGCGGCGCGGCGCTGCTGGGCATCGGCCACGGCACCGGCGAGTCGCGGGCGATCCAGGCCGCCGAGCGCGCCGTCTCCAGCCCGCTGCTGGAGACGTCGATGGACGGGGCGAAGGCGATCCTCCTCTCGATCACCGGCGGCGAGGACCTCTCGCTCTGGGAGATCAACGAGGCCGCGGAGACGATCCGCGAGGCCGCGCACCCCGACGCGAACATCATCTTCGGCGCGATGGTCGACGAGCGCCTCGGCGACGAGGCGTGGGTCACCGTCGTGGCGACCGGCTACGACCACCAGCCGCACCTCGCCCCGGCGGCACCGGCCGCGCCCCAGCGCCGCGCGGTCCGCGCGCCGGAGGCCGAGCCGCGCGTCGAGCGCCGCGCCCCGGCGCCGCGCCGTCCCGAGCCGGCTCGGCGTCCCGCCGCCGCCGGTGCCGGGCGCGACGGCGAGGGCTGGAGCGTGCCGGAGTTCCACCTCGGCGGCTGAGCCGCCGCGAGCTGCATCGCCGTCCCGGACGGCACCGACGGGCCTCGATCGCGGGCGGCGGAGATCCGTCGCCCGCGCGCCCGTTGTGGGGCGGCCGTCGACGGTCGCCGCCGATGGCTGCGTCATGCTGGCGCCGATGACGTCGCGCGGGATCGTCGCCGCCGGGCACCCGCGGACCGCGGACGTCGGCGCTGCGATCCTGCGCGAGGGCGGCAGCGCCGCCGACGCGCTCGTCGCTGCGGTCCTCGCCTCGTGGGTCTGCGAGCCGCTGCTCACCGGGCCCGCCGCGGGCGGCCACCTGCTGGCCGTGCCCGCCGGGGGGCCGGCGGTCGCGATCGACGCCTTCTGCGCTGCCCCATCGGGGACGGCGGCGAGCCCACTGCGAGCCGTCGACGTCGACTTCGGGGACGCCCACCAGACCTTCCACGTCGGCGGCGCCTCGGTCGGCGCGTTCGGGCTCGCCGACGGGCTCGTGGCGCTGCACGACCGTCACGGGCGGATGCGCCTGGAGGATCTCGCCGCTCCTGCGTCGCGGATGGCGCACGAGGGCGTGCCGCTCAACGCGGGTCAGGCCTACGTGGCCCGGATCCTCGAGGGGATCCTGCGCTCGACGCCCGAGTCCGAGGCGCTGTGGGCACCAGGGGGCCGCCTCCTCGTCGAGCACGACCTGCTGCGCAGCCCCGAGCTCGGCGCCACGATCGCCCGGATCGGCAGCGAGGGCGCCGGGCCGCTGCGCGACGGCGACCTCGCGGCCGCCTGCGTCGCCTGGGCCGCACGGGCCGGCGGCGCGCTGCGGGCCGAGGACCTCGCCGGCTACCGGGCCGTGCTCCGCGAGCCCGTCCGCGTCGGCTACCGCGACCGGACGGTCCTCACGACGCCGCCCCCGTCGGCGGGAGGCCTGCTGCTGGCCCTCGCCCTCGGGCGGCTGGACCGGGCGACGGGCGGGCCACCGGGCCCGGCGGAGCTCGTCGCCGCGATGGCCGCGGCGGAGGACGAGCGCACCGACGCGTTCGTCGACGGCCTCGACGTCCCGGGCTACGCGGACCGGCTGCTGGCGCTGCGCCTCGGATCGACGACCCACGTCTCGGTGATCGACGGCGACGGCCTGGCCTGCGGCGCCACGAGCACGAACGGCGAGGGTTCCGGGCTCATCGTCCCGGGGACCGGCATCCACCTGAACAACGTCATGGGGGAGGAGGACCTCAACCCGGGGCTGGCGAACCCGGCGCGCGCGTTCCCGGCCGGGCGGCGTATGCCGTCGATGATGGCGCCGACCGCGGTCCTGCGGGCCGACGGCAGCACGGAGGCGATCCTCGGCTCGGCCGGGTCGATGCGGATCCGGTCCGCCCTGCTGCAGACGGTGGTCGGCCTCGTGGACCACGACCACGACCCGCAGGCGGCGGTGACCGCGCCCCGCGTGCACGTCGAGGACGGCGTCGTCTACCGCGAGCCGGGCCTCGCGGCGCCCGACGGCTGGACCGGCGGCCGGCCGCTCGTGGACTTCGCCGCGCCGAGCCTCTTCTTCGGGGGCGTCCAGATCGCGACGCGCAGCGCGGACGGGGGCGCGTTGGCCGCCGCGGCGGACCCGCGGCGCGGCGGTGCCGTCGCCGTCGCCTGAGCCGGAGAGCCTCGCCGTCGCCGAGGGCTCGCGCGTCTCGGGCGAATGGCGCGCCGGAGGGCTCAGCCGCCGAGGGAGCGCGCCGCGGCGACGAGGCCGGCGAGCGTCGGGCCGTCCTCGATCGTCGACCACGCGAGGACGAGGCGCTGCGGCGGCAGGTCGCTCAGCGGCCGCAGGGCGACGCCGACCGTCGCGAGGTCGAGCACGTCGTCTGCCGACACGATCGTCACCGTGCCCTCGGTGGCGACCCGCAGGAGCCGCGTGGGGGCCGAGCGGGCGTCGACGGCCGGATCGATGCGTCCCGCGTGCCGGGCCAGCTCGGGCCGGGTGAGCGTGCGCTCGAGCGACAGGCGGCTGCCGTCGGGCACCGCGGCGAGGAAGGGCACGGCGGCCACGGTGATCGAGGGCATTCCCGCCGGGACGTCCTCGGCCTCGACCACCACGGCGTCGAGCCGCCCCTGCGCCACGGCCTCGATCGCTTCCTCGCCGGACGGGCACGAGCGTTGCTCGAGCTCGAGGTCGGGCAGCTCGGTCCGCGTCGCGGTGACGAGCCGCGGCAGCGCGACGCGCAGGGCCCGGGTCGATGCGCCGAGCCGCAGCCGGGGCGCGGGCGCCGCGGTGGCCCGGGCGAGCCGGTCCAGCCGCGCGACCTCGTCGAGCGCCTGTCGGGCGACGGGCAGCAGGCGGCGGGCCTCGTCCGTCAGCCGCAGCGCCCACCGGTCGTGGCTGAAGAGCCGCAGCTCCCAGTGGCGCTCCAGTGCCTCGATCGTCGTGCCAATGGCAGGATCGACGTCGGGCGCCGTGCCGAGCGCCGCCGCGTCGGCGAGCGAGTCGGCGACGGCGACGAACGCCTGCAGCCCGGAGAGCGGGGGCAGGTCGTCGATGGCGCTCCCGGGCACCGCGACGGGCGCATCGGCGCCGGGCTCGCCGGCTCGGGACTCGTCGCGGGTCGGGCCGGAGGACCCGGGGTCGGCGGCGGGCGGCGGCGGCACGGCGGCCGCGGCCAGCCGCTCGGCGGCGCGTTCCGCGCGGGTCTGGCCCTCGCGGTCCGGGGCGGTCGCCCACGGGTCGGGGTCGTCGGGCCGGAGGCCCGGCAAGGGGTCGTCGGTCGAGCGCATCGCGGAAGCGGGTCGGCGGCAGGTCGACGTCCGCGGGGGGCTCGAACGTTCGTCCATGGTAGGGGGTGAAGGTGATATATGCCACCGCCCCTCCCGAGGTTCACCCCTCGGGCGAGGTCGGCGGCCGCGACGCGGCGACGGTCCCGGCCACGACGAGCGCGACACCGGCCACGGCCGCGGCGGTCACCGCTTCGTGGAGGAAGGCCGCCCCGTAGCCGAGTGCGAACGCCGGCGCGACGTACGTCACGAGCATCGCGCGCGACGGCCCGATCGCGGCGATGAGCGCGAAGAACGTCGTGAACGCGAGGCCGGTCCCCACGACGCCGAGCGCGAGCAGCGCCAGCCACGCGCCGGCGCCGTGGAGCGCCGGCGCGCCCTCCCCGGCGGCGGTCGCCACCAGCGCGATCGCCGTCGCCCACGCCGCCGCCCAGGCGAGGTTGTCGGCCGTCTGGCGCAGCGGCGCGACGCCCGCCGTCCACCGCCGGCTGAGAACCGCCCCGCCGCCGTAGCCGAGCGGGGCGAGGAGGATCACCAGGCCGCCGAGCAGCGCGTCGGAGGACCCGGAGAGGTC
>JALRCL010000184.1 GCA_023268575.1 Patulibacter sp. | reverse complement strand
GAGCACGCCGAGGTCGAGTACTTCCTTGCCCGCCGGGACGGGCGCGTTGTGGGCCGTATCGCCGCCCATATCGACGAGAACCTAAACGCCTTCCAGGACAACCGGTGGGGGCTGTTCGGCTTCTTCGAGTGCGAGAACGACGCGGAGGCGGCGAGGGCGCTCGTGGCGGCGGCAGCGGAGTGGAACCGCGAGCGCGGGCGCGACCGGATGGTCGGGCCGATGAGCTTCACGACCAACGACGAGTGCGGGCTGCTCGTGGCGGGCTTCGAGCGACCGCCGATCGTCCTCACCGGCTGGCACCACCCGTACTACCGCGACCTGATCGAGGGCGCGGGCGGCTTCCACCGCGCGATGGACGTCCTGATGTGGGACCTCCACGCCCGCGACCGGGAGCGCGTGCACCCGATGATCTGGCGGATCGCCGAGCGCGTGGAGTCCGAGCACGGGATCGTGACCCGGCACTTCCGCAAGAAGGACCTCGACGCCGAGGTCGGGCGGTTCCTCGAGGTCTACAACGCCGCGTGGGAGAAGAACTGGGGCTTCGTGCCGCTGAACGAGACCGAGGTGCGCCACTACGCCAAGGAGCTCGCGCCGATCCTCGACGAGCACTGGGCGATGGTCGCCGAGAACCCGGAGACCGGCGAGGTCATCGGCGCGGCCCTCTCGCTGCCCGACCTCAACCAGGTGCTCGCGCGGCTGAAGGACGGCCGCCTGCTGCCGTTCGGCTGGCTGACGCTCCTGCGCCACCGCCACGACACCGACCGCGTCCGGGTGTTCGCCCTCGGCGTGAAGCCCGAGCACCAGCACACCGGGGTGGGGGCGAAGCTCTACGAGATGCACTACCAGTCCGCGATGCGCCGGCCCCAGGGCGGCGGCGAGTGCGGCTGGATCCTCGAGTCGAACACGAACATGAACCGCGCGATGACGAAGATGGGCGGCACGGTCGCCCGGCGCTACCGGTTCTACGAGCGGCTGCTGGAGGACGGCGCCGAGCCGTCGACCCCGAAGGACTCGAAGTGGACGGGGGACTGGGTCGACGAGGCGTCGGTCCAGGCCGGCGGCCGGGTCTGAGGCCTTCCGGAGCCTAGGCCGCGACGGGGCGCGGGGCGGGCGGACCGACGTCGACCACCGGCTCCGGCGACGGGGCCGGGGCGCCGGACCGGCGGCGCGCCGGGACCAGCACCCGGACGGCGAGCGGGCCGCCGGGGGCACGCTCGGGGAAGGCCACGGGCGGGGGCGCGGCCGGCGTCGTCGGCTGCGGAAGGTCCCGCTCGCGCGGCAGCGCCTCGCCCCGGGTGGCCATGACGTGGGCGGCGGCGAGCGCGCCCCACGGCGCGTAGGGGGCCAGCAGGGCGTCGACCTCGGCCTCCGTCGCGCGGGACCGCGGATCGCCGGTGCGCATCCGCCCGAGGGCCTTGACGAGGTTCAGGTCGCCCGACGGCGGACGATCGAGGCGGCCGAGGACCTGGGTGGCGACGAGGGCGAGCGTCCAGGAACCGATCTCCGGGATCGCGTCGAGGCGCCGCAGCACCCGC
>JALRCL010000128.1 GCA_023268575.1 Patulibacter sp. | reverse complement strand
GCGCCGTTGAGCTGCCCGCCAGCGAACCGTGCGTTCACGAGCGAAGCTCCGTCGAACTCGGCCAATGCGAGCGAGCAATCGATGAACTCCGCGCCGTCCAAGCAACCAAGGCCGACCAGCGCGTTACGGAACGAACATCGCTCGAACCGCCTTCCGCGAAGGTCCGACCGCACGAGTACGGCCCGATGCAAGTCGAGATCGGAAACGACGACGCTCGGATCATCCGGCATCAACACCGTCTCGCCGGTTTCGCAGCGGATCCGCATCATCGATTCCCCCAGTCCACGGGATCGTATTGCATCTCGTCGAACGACTTCGCGCGGTCGGGACGCCCGCCGGCGTACGGAGTCCGGGCAGGCTCCCTCCCGACGATTCGCCCGGCGATGTAGCGGTGGTTGCCGTCGACGATGATGTCGCCGTCCACCTTGATCGCTGGGGGCACCTCGCCCGCGCGCAACCGATCGACGTATCTCTGTACGGCTGGGAGTGACACACGACCCTGCTGCGTACGCAGCGGGGCGCCCTGCATCGCCGCTCGCGCAACGTCCTCGGTGACCTCGATCCGAGCCGCGGCAGCAGCACCTGGCACAGCCTTTGCGGCGCGGGCTGCGCGCTGAGCGACGACGGCGCCGCGGATCGCGTCCGCGGCCAGAGTCGCGGCCTTCCCGCCAGCCGCAGCCACGAACACGTCCGCGGTCTTCGCCAGATCAGAACGCTCCCCGAACTGCCACCCATCGAACGGGCCGATACCGCTGTTGCACGACAACTGCATCGCCGGACAACGGATCGGCTTCAGGTTCTCGCGGTAGAAGTCAGCGGCAGCGCCCGGAGCCCGCTTCGCGACATCCTTGATGCCTCCACCCGCAGCGAGGTCTCGCAGCTGCTGCCGGGCCGTCGCCTCCAGCGCCCGATCGGTCAACGGCTCCGCCGCCGGAACGCCTTCTTGGCCGCCGCGATCGCCGCCTGAACGTTCTGCACCGTCAGATGCGCAACGAACTCGCCGCGCGCCGACCGCGTCCACGCCGGAGCACGCTGCCCCTGCGCGTGAGCGTCCGCCACGACACCGCGACGCACACTCTCGCGACGACACGGCCCCGTGCACGTATCCGCCGCCCACGCGTGCCCGTCGTACTCCGCCCTCGACGACGAATTCCCCGCCGTGAACGCACACCGCGACGACGTAACGGCGCCATGCCCACCCTCGACGTCCTCAAAAGCTCACCGTCGCGCTCTCAACCAGCGCCGACTCGCTCCTCTTCGACCAACACGAACGCGACCCCGACGACGACCTCCAACTCCGATTCGAAGCCGTCGCCCGCCCCTCAGACGACGACAAGCAAACCGTCCGCCGCGTCCTCAAAGGCCTCCTCATCGCCCACACCGTCAAACACGACGCCAACCGCTGGGCCGCCTGAAGCACGCGCTGGCGAGTCGTCAGTCAGAGCGCCCGCTGAGCTGCGCCCGTGCCTCCTGGCCCAGCACCGGATCTCCAGAGAACTCCTCAAGCGCCGCGCGCGCCCGCGGCGCGCGTGATCGCTTCAAACCGCGCAGGAGCAGAATCCGGCTCTCACCATGTTCGGCATCCCGCGCCA
>JALRCL010000162.1 GCA_023268575.1 Patulibacter sp. | reverse complement strand
TTCAGGAGGATCCCGATGCCGAAGAGCAGGACGACGAGGTTCGCGCCGCCGTAGGAGATGAACGGCAGCGGGACGCCGGTCAGGGGGAAGATCCCGAGCACGACCCAGACGTTCAGCAGCGCCTGCACGACGATGATCGCGGTGATGCCCGTCGCCAGCAGCTTCTGGTAGCTGCCGCGCGTCCGATCGGCGATCCGCAACCCGAGGTACGCCACGGCGCCGTAGAGCACCAGCAGCATCAGCACGCCGATGACGCCGAGCTCCTCGCCGACGACGGCGAGGATGAAGTCGGTGTGGGCCTCCGGCAGCCACTCGGCCTTCTGGACGGAGTTGCCCAGGCCGTTGCCGAGGAAGCCGCCGGAGCCGATGGCGATCTGCCCCTGCGTCGCCTGGTAGCCGGTGCCGGCGGCGTCCGACCACGGCGAGAGGAAGTTCGTCAGGCGCTCCATGCGGTACGGGTGCATGAGCACCATCACCAGCAGGCCCCCGCCGGCGATCCCGGCGAGCGGGCCGAAGAAGCGCAGCGGCATGCCGTAGGCGATGAGGACGCAGAGGCAGGCGCCGGCGATGACGATCGCGGTGCCGAGGTCGCGCTGCAGCGCCGCGACGACGAAGAGGAACGCCCCGAGCACCGCGAGGTAGGGCAGCGCGTCGCGGAACTCGACCATCGGGCGGCGCCGCTGCGAGAGCATCAGCGCGAGGAACGCCACGAGCGCGAACTTCGCGATCTCCGACGGCTGGAAGCCGATCGCCGACGTGCCGAGCCAGCGGTAGGCGCCGTTGGCCTCGCGGCCGATGCCCGGGACGACCGCCGCGAGGCAGAGGACGAACGAGGCGGCCAGGAGCGGCAGCGTCAGGCGCCGGATCAGCGCGACGCCGACCCGGGACGAGACGGCGAGCGCGGCGAACCCGATCGCGCCGAAGATCGCGTAGCGAACGAGATAGCCCGACCCGTCGCCGCCGTCTTGGAGCACCTGCTCGGAGCTCGAGGCGCTGTAGACCCAGATCGCCCCGAGGACGACGAGCACGAGCACCACCCCCAGGAGGCGGTCGTACTCGCGCTTCAGCTCGGGGGCACGGCGCAGCGACGGCATCAGGCCCACCGTTCGCCGCGGGATATGTGAACCCTCCCCCGCCCTTCTCGGATGGCGCGGCGGCGCGCGGCGTCAGGCGCCGAGGACCTGCGGCGCCTCGAGCGCCTCGATCGCGCCCGCGTGCAGGCGGCGCTTGATCGCGGCGAGGGTCTGCGGCTGCTTGCCCGCCAGCGCGGCCGCGCGGGCGATCGCGCGCGGCAGGACGTCCGCCTCGGCGACGGCCTCGTCCGCGATGCCGGCCGCGACGGCGTCCGCGCCGCCGTAGCGTCGCGCGGTGGTCATCGCCTCGTGGGCGGTGCGGGTCGGCAGCCGGGCCGCGAGCAGCGCGGTCATGCCGGCCGTGAACGGCATGCCGAGGTCGGCCTCCGGGACGCACCAGAAGCCCCGGTCCTCCCGCATGACGACCGCGTCGTGGGCGCTGGCGAGCATCGCGCCGGCCGCGAAGGCGTGCCCCTGGACGGCGGCGACCGTCGGCGCACCGAGCCCGAGCACCCGCGCCAGCAGCCGGTGGTAGGCGTCGACGACCTCCTGGACCTGCTCGTGGTGGGCGCCGAGCCACTCGAGGTCCAGGCCGTTGGACCAGAACTTGCCGGTGGCGGTCGTGACGAGGGCCCGCGGGGCCTCGGTCGCCTCGACCTCGTCGAGCGCGGCGCCGATCGCGGCGAGCAGGTCGGGGTTCACGCGGTTCTCGCCCGACCCGAGGTCGAGCACGAGCACGTCGCCCTCGCGACGGAGGGCGGGCAGCGTGGCGGTGGCGGCTGGCGCGGTCATGGCCCGAGCGTAACAGAGCATTCGTTCTAGAACGACTGGTCGGATACGATCGCCCCGTGCCGCGCCCCCGGGTCCACGACCTCGACGCGATCCTCGACGCCGCGGAGGCGCTGCTCGCCGACGGACCGCCGTCCGCGCTCACGATCCGCTCGCTCGCCGAGGCGACCGGTGCCTCGAGCGGCTCGCTCTACCACGCGTTCGGCTCGCGCAACGAGCTGCTCGGCCGGCTCTGGGCCCGCGCCGCCGGCGACTACCTGGGCGAGCTCCGCGCCGGCGTCGACGCCGCGCTCGACGTGGACCGCACCGACCACGCCGCGGCCGTCGCGGCCACCGTCGCCGCCGCCACGACGCTCGCCCGCCTGCGCGAGACCCGCCCCGTGCGGACGCGGCTGCTCGTCCGTCACCGCCGCGACGAGCTCGTCGGCGAGGCGCTCTCCCCCGTTCTGACCGAGGAGCTCCTCGGGCTGCAGCG
>JALRCL010000061.1 GCA_023268575.1 Patulibacter sp. | reverse complement strand
AACTTCATCAACAAACTGCTCCAAAAATAGCGCTGCAGTAACTGAACCAGCGCTAAATTCCACAGCATCTGCAGTGTGATTGATATCAGCAATATCTGAAGCCAGTGCAATTTCATAGTCATCAATAAGTGGCATATGCCAAACTCGATCACCGGAAATTTCGCCGGCTGCTCGCAACTGTTTTACCCACTTTTGATCTCTGGAATAGAGCGCCGCATATTGCTTTCCAAGGCCTAAACTCGCGGCACCAGTTAAAGTAGCAAGATCAATCAAATAATCTGGTTTTAAATGTTTTACCGCATAAGCCAAACCATCAGCTAAAACCAAACGCCCTTCAGCATCAGTATTTAGCACTTCTACTGTCTTACCCCCGTAGTGAGTTATCACATCTCCAGGACGTACTGCGCCAGCAGCGTGTCGTGCGCGACCCGCTCCGGCACGAGCCCGAGCGCCTTCACGTCGTGACCGACGACCGGCCGCGACCCGAGCGCGGCGACGACCGCCTCGGCGCTCTCGCACGGTCCGACGAGCAGCGCGGTCGGCGCGCCCTCGCCGTCCAGCGGGCCCACGGCGAAGCGACGGGTCGGCGCCGGGGCCTCCTCCCCCGCGTCCTCCCCGGGCGCGGCGTCGGGGTCGAAGAGCTGGCCGGCCTCCTGCGCCTGCTCGGTCGGCTCGACGACCGCCACGACCACCGGGACCTCGGCGTCGCCCAGCGCGGCGGCGATCCCTTCGACGGCGACCTCGCGCACCGGCGCGGTGAACGCCGCGCCGGCGGGGCCGTCGGGGCGCCCGTCGCCCTCCAGCAGCGGCTCCAGGCGGCGCCAGGGATCGCGCAGCTCGAAGCGCTGGAACAGCTCGCGCAGCGCCTGGTCGTCCGGCCGGCGCAGGGCGACCTCCTCGAGGTCGAGCTCGACGGGCAGGTCGGTGCGGATCCGGGCCAGCTCGCGCGAGATCCGCGCGTTCTCCGCGTGCTCGGTGAGGTTCTCCTTGCGCTTGGCGCCCGAGATCTCGTCGATCGAGGCGAGCACCGTCTCGAGGTCGCCGAACTGCTGCAGGAGCTGCGCGGCGGTCTTGTCGCCGATGCCGGGGACGCCGGGGATGTTGTCCGACGTGTCGCCCTTCAGGCCGTAGAAGTCCGGGATGAGCTCGGGCGGCAGCCCGTAGCGCTCCACGACGCCGGCGTGGTCGTAGAGCTTCGTGTCGGTGATGCCCCGACCGGTCGCCAGGACGCCGACGTGCCCGTCGGGGTCGATGAACTGGAAGACGTCGCGGTCGCCCGTGACGATCCAGACGCGCCGGCCGTCCTCGCGCGCGCGCACGGCGAGCGAGCCGATGACGTCGTCGGCCTCGTAGCCCTCGAGGGAGACGTTCGCGAACCCGAGCGCCTCGACGATCGGCGCGAGCTCCGGCCACTGCTGGCGCAGGAGGTCGGGCTTCCGCGCCCGCTGGGCCTTGTACTCGGCGTAGACCTCCTTGCGGCCCGACATCCCGGCGTCCCACGCCACGGCCGTCGGCACGAACCCGTAGGTCTCCACGAGCTTCACGAGCATCGACGTGAAGCCGAAGATCGCGTTCGTCGGCTCCCCGCGGCTCGTGGCGATCGACTCCGGCAGCGCGAAGAACGCCCGGTAGGCCAGCGAGTTGCCGTCGAGCAGGAGGAGGTCGGGACGGGGGGCGGCC
>JALRCL010000023.1 GCA_023268575.1 Patulibacter sp. | reverse complement strand
GTCGCGCGCCGGCGGAGCGTCACGAGCACGCGGCGCGTGCCCGCCGCGCGGGCGCCGGCGCAGTTCGTGACGTCGGTCGCGCGGCCGCGCAGGGTGATCACGCGCCCCCGGCGGGTCAGCGACGGACGGGTCGCGCGCGGTCCGCGGACGTCCCGGCACGGCGATCCCGGGGGCGAGGACGCGCTCGTGCTGAGCGTCGTGCCGACCGGCGGCTGCGGGCCGTTCGGGGCCGGGATCGAGGGCTGCACGGGAGCCGCGCCGCCGCTCGTGCTCGAGCCGGCTCCGGTGGCGGCCGCCGTGCTCGACGCCGGCTTGCGCAGGAACGACACGTCGCTCAGCTGGACGAGCCCGGTGCTCGGCAGCCCGGACTCGCCGAACCCGAACCGGACGGACACGACCCGCGAGAGGTCGATCCCGCCGAAGGCCGACAGCGGGATCCAGGCGCCGTTGAGGACGGTCTGGGGCTTGAACGGCGCGTGCAGCGCCGCGCTCCACTCACCGACCGTCGTGCGGGCGGTCGCGCCCGTCGCGTCGGTCAGCGTCACCGCGTAGTCCTGCGGATCGCGGCCCGGGTTCTCGGCCGCGCCGTCGTCGCGGGCGGTCCGCAGCAGCAGCGCCCGCATCCCGGTCAGGTCGGTGCTGCGGCCGTCGGGACCCAGCTGCGCCGTCAGGGACGAGGGGCCGTCCCAGCCGATCGTGTACTGGTCGCCCCAGGACGGCGTCGTGACGCTCTCCGGGCACGGCTCCGGCTTCCCGTCCTCGGGATCGCAGAGCTCGAAGCGCCGCAGGCCGTCGGCGACGATCGCCCCGCCGGTCGCCGTGGTCCCCGTCGGATCGGCGCCATCGGGCCGGATGAGGTCCAGCCGCTCGGCGTCGGGGCCGACGTACGAGGTCCGGACGAGGTCCCGGCAGTCGACGAGGGCCGTGCTGGGCCCGGTCGGGCACGCCGACAGCGGCAGGGTCGTCTCACCGGTCATCAGCGGGGCGAAGGCCGTCTCGTCGCCGACGTAGCGGCGCATGAACGCGTTCATGAGCGCGACGCCGGTCTTCTGCTGGTCGGCCTCGGACAGGCGCACGTCGGGGAAGTCGCCGCCCCAGCCCCCGCCGCAGGTCCCGCGGGCGTCGTCGCCGTCGGCGGCCCAGACGGAGTTGTAGAAGTTGTGGTTGGCCCCCTCGACGTAGAACTGCAGCGCCGCGGTGGCGGCGTTCGTCGCCTGGTACTTCGCGAGGCCGAAGAAGTTCGCGCCCTCGAGCGTCCCCATGTCGCCGTCGCAGCCGCCGAGGAGCGTCGCGAAGTTCGTGCCCTCCGGCGTCGGGTGGTCGGTGTACGTCGTGGGCTCCAGCGCGAGCGTCGCGTCGACGAGCCACTGCGTGCCGCGGACGTTGTTGCGGTTGAAGGTCAGGAAGTCGACGACGCCGGCGCCGCCGCGGGAGTGGCCCATCAGGCCGATGCCCGCTTCGAGGTCGATCCGCCCCTCGAGCGAGACGCGCGCGGGTGGCGCCTTCGTCACGTCGACGGCGCGACCGGTGTCCAGCACGGCGTCGCCGTCGTTCCAGTCGCGCACCGCCTCGAGGGTCGCCTGGAGGATCTGCGATCGGGCCGCGCTGCCCGTCCGGCTTCCGGAGGACGTCGTCGGTCCGAGGCCGGAGATCCACGCGAGGTTCGCCTCGGGACTGACCACGACGTACCCGTGGCTCGCCAGGTCGTCGGAGAGGTAGTCGTACCCGGCGAAGCTGTCGACCTTCGCCCAGTCCGGGCACGGATCGGTCGACGGCGTTCCCGGCGGGGCGTCGGAGGGCGGGTCGACGGGCGTCCGCGGCTCCCGGAGGCAGACGCCGTGGTTGCCGTGGAGCAGGACGATGACGCGCGAGGGGTCGGCCTTGCCACGGGGGAACGTCACCGAGCCGCGCAGCGGCACGAGCGTCGCGTCGGGCTGCGAGCCCGGCGCCAGGCCGAGCCGCAGGTCGCCGACGTCGTAGCCGACGCGCTGCACCGGATACGGGCCCGGCTGCAGCGGGTCGACGGTCAGGGCCTCCTGGCCGCGAGGCGGGGCGGCGGGGGCGAGCGCCGGGGCGAGGGCGAGCGCGAGGGTCGTCACGGCCACCGGCAGCGGCACGCGGCGTCGCACCCGCCACGGCGGGAGTGGGAACGGCATCGGGACCTCCTGAGGAGTCCGTCGGGGGAGGGTCGGGCCCGCGTCGGCTCCGACCCGCGACGGCCGGGAGGAGCGGGCCGGCATCGACGGTACGGGCGTCGCGGGTCGTCGTTCCCCGCCCGCGGTCCAAACCCGGTGGCCCGCCGCGCGCCCCCGGGTCCCCTCCCGGGACATCCGTCGACCGCCGGGCCGCTCCGGCGTCCGCCGACGTCCAGCTGGGCGTCGCCTCTGGCCGACGGCTCGCCGGCGTGGCACGATCGCCGTCGTGCCCGATCGAGCGGACGCCCCACCCGGCCGGCTCGCGGACCTCGTGCGGCTGCGCCGCGTCCGCGACCGGATCGACCGCGAGTACGCCCGGCCGCTGGACGTCCAGGCGCTCGCGCGCGACGCCTGCATGTCGGCGGGGCACTTCAGCCGCGCGTTCCGCAGCGCGTTCGGCGAGTCGCCGTACAGCTACCTCATGACCCGTCGGATCGAGCGGGCGATGGCGCTGCTGCGCCGGGGCGAGATGAGCGTCACCGAGGTGAGCCTCGCCGTCGGCTGCTCGTCGCTGGGGACGTTCTCCACGCGCTTCTCCGAGCTCGTCGGCGTGCCGCCGAGCGTCTACCGTCGGGAGCAGGCGGGGGCCACGAAGGGCCTGGCACCGTGCGTCGCCAAGCGCGTCACGAGACCGGTCAGGAATCGAGAAGCGGGCCCGGCGCCCCGCTCCTAGGCTGGCCCCATGAGCCTGAAGATCCACGCGTCGATGCTGCCCCACACCGACCCGGACGCCTCGCTCGCGTTCTACCGCGACGCGCTCGGCTTCGAGGTCCGCAACGACGTCGGCTACGAGGGCATGCGGTGGATCACCCTCGGCCCCGCCGAGCAGCCCGAGACGTCGATCGTCCTCTACCCGCCGACCGCCGACCCCGGCGTGACCGAGGACGAGCAGCGGCTCATCGCCGAGATGATGGCCAAGGGCACCTTCGCGAGCATCAACCTCGCCACCGAGGACGTCGACGAGGCCTTCGCGCGGCTCCAGGCCCACGAGGTCGTCGAGGTCGTCCAGGAGCCGACCGACCAGCCCTACGGCATCCGGGACGCGTCGATCCGCGACCCCGCCGGCACCCTCATCCGGCTGCAGCAGGTCTGAGCCGCCGCGCCGCGCGGCGGTGCCCCGGGCCGCGCCGCCGCCGCAGCGTTCCGGAGCGGTCGTCCCGCCGACCCCGTCCGTGGTCCCGCCGTCCCTGTCCGTTGTCCCGTCCCCGTCCTGTCGTCCAGAGCCCCACATGAGCACCGACCCCACCGAGCACCCCGCCGACGCCCACGACCTGATCCGCGTCCGCGGCGCGCGGGTGAACACCCTGAAGGACGTGAGCGTCGAGCTGCCCAAGCGCCGGCTCACCGCCGTCACCGGCGTGTCGGGCTCGGGCAAGAGCTCGCTCGTCTTCGGCACGATCGCCGCCGAGTCCCAGCGGCTCATCAATGAGACCTACAGCGCCTTCGTCCAGGGCTTCATGCCGACGCTGTCGCGGCCGGAGGTCGACGTCCTCGACGGGCTGACGACGGCGATCGTCGTCGATCAGGAGCGGCTGGGAGCCAATCCTCGTTCCACCGTCGGGACCGTGACCGACGCCGACGCGCTGCTGCGGATCCTCTTCAGCCGGCTCGGCGAGCCGCACGTCGGCGGGCCCGGCGCGTTCTCGTTCAACGTCGCGTCGGTCTCCGGCAGCGGCGGCATCACCGTCCAGCGCGGCGACCGGACGATCACCGAGGCCGCGTCGTTCAGCCGCACCGGCGGCATGTGCCCGCGCTGCGAGGGTCGCGGGTCGATCAACGACTTCGACCTCACCGCGCTCTTCGACGAGGCGAAGTCCGTCAACGAGGGCGCGATCACCATCCCCGGCATGAGCATGGACGGCTGGTTCGGCCGGATCCTGCGCGGCTGCGGGTACTTCGACCCCGACAAGCCGATCGCGAGGTTCACGAAGCGCGAGCGCCACGACCTGCTCCACAAGGAGCCGACGAAGATCGAGATCGACGGGATCAACCTCACGTACCAGGGGCTGATCCCGCAGATCCAGAAGTCGATGCTCTCCAAGGACGTGGAGGCGATGCAGCCCCACATCCGCGCGTTCGTCGAGCGGGCGGTCGTCTTCACGACCTGCCCGGACTGCGACGGGACCCGCCTGAGCGACGAGGCGCGCTCGTCGACGATCGCCGGCAGGAGCATCGCCGACGTCTCCGCGATGCAGATCACCGACCTCGCCGCGTGGATCGCGGGGCTCGACGTCCCGCGGGGCGTCGCACCGCTGGTGGCGTCGCTGCGCCACGCCGTGGACGCGTTCGTGGCGATCGGCCTCGGGTACCTGTCGCTGAGCCGGCCCTCCGGGACGCTCTCGGGCGGCGAGGCCCAGCGGGTGAAGATGGTCCGCCACCTCGGCTCGTCGCTGACCGACGTCACCTACGTCTTCGACGAGCCGACGATCGGGCTGCACCCGCACGACATCGAGCGGATGAACGCGCTGCTGCTGCAGCTGCGCGACAAGGGCAACACCGTCCTCGTGGTCGAGCACAAGCCGGAGGCGATCGCGATCGCCGACCACGTCGTCGACCTGGGTCCGGGCGCCGGCGCCGCGGGCGGCGAGATCGTCTTCGAGGGCACCGTCGAGGGCCTGCGCGCCAGCGACACGCTCACCGGCCGCCACCTCGACGACCGCGCCGCGCTGAAGGCCGGCGACGCGCTCCGGACCGCCACCGGCGTCCTCGAGGTTCGCAACGCCGACGGGCACAACCTCCAGGACGTCGACGTCGACGTGCCGCTCGGCGTCCTCTGCGTCGTGACCGGCGTCGCCGGCTCGGGCAAGAGCACGCTCGTCCACGGCTCGGTCGCGGGCCGCGAGGGCGTCGTGGCCGTCGACCAGGGGGCGATCAAGGGCTCGCGCCGCAGCAACCCGGCGACGTACACCGGCCTGCTGGAGCCGATCCGCAAGGCGTTCGCGAAGGCCAACGGGGTGAAGCCGGGCCTCTTCAGCCCGAACTCCGACGGCGCCTGCCCGGTCTGCAGCGGGATGGGCGTCATCTACCCCGACCTCGGGATCGTCGCCGGTGCCCCGACCCGCTGCGAGGAGTGCGAGGGCAAGCGCTTCCAGGCCGAGGTCCTCGAGCACCGCTTCGGCGGCCGGGACATCAGCGAGGTCCTCGCCATGCCGGTCGCCGACGCCAAGGCGTTCTTCGGCGCGGGCGAGGGGAAGCTCGCCGCCGCGCACAAGATCCTCGTCTGGCTCGACGACGTCGGCCTCGGCTACGTCACGCTCGGCCAGCCGCTCACGACGCTGTCGGGCGGCGAGCGCCAGCGGCTGAAGCTCGCCGTCCACATGTCGGGAAGGGGATCCCGCCGCCCCGCCCCCGACACCGCCCGCCGCGGCGGCCGCGCGTCCGCGGCGAAGGACGGCGGG
>JALRCL010000021.1 GCA_023268575.1 Patulibacter sp. | reverse complement strand
TCGTCGAACCGCGGGCCGGGGACCGCGCTCGGTGCCAGGCCGCCCCACGAGTCCGCGCGGCCGAGCTCCGTCAGGCACCGGGACTCGAGATGCCCGAGCAGGGCGGTGGCGCGCGGCCCGAGCAGCCCGGTGCGCAGCGCGGCGGCGATCCGGGGATCGTCCTCGGCCGCCCCGGCGGCGATGAGGCCCCCGAGCGCCGCGAGCGTCCCGGCGCCGACGGGCGCCAGGGGCAGCGGGATCAGCCGGAACAGCCCGATGAGGTCGACCGCGTCGACGAGCGGCGCGAACGCCGCGGCCCCGCGGAGGTCGAGCTCGGGCGCGTAGCGGCGCGCCTGAGCGGCGCTGAAGAGCGTCGCGACGCCGCCCTCGGAGTGACCGGCCGCGACCCACCGCGAGCCGATCGCCGGGTCGAGCTCGCGCGCGGCGCGGACGAGGTCGACCTGCGAGCGCATGAGCGACGGGCCGACGAGGTACGGATGCGGCCCGGGCGTGCCGATGCCCTCCCCGTCCACGCGCGCCACCGCGACCCCCGCCGCGAGCAGCCGCGACGCGATGACGTCGCCGCGCGTGAGCCGCTCGAGCTCCGGGTTGTCGGCCGTGGCGCGGCTGGGCGCGCAGCGGTCGCCCGCGCCGGTCGTGACGTGGAACCACGACACGATCGGCCATCCGCCCCGGGGCGGCGTGCCCGGCGGGACCGCGACGGTGCCCGAGGAGGCGATCGGCGCGCCGGTGCCCGAGCGCGAGCGGTAGAGGACCGTCGTCGTGCGCGCCGCGGCGCGCAGCGCCGGGATGCCGGTCGCCGGGCGCTGCCACACGACGCTGCCCACAGGGCCCGGCAGCATCGCCGGCGGCGGGGCGTAGAACCCGTCTCCCGCCGGCCCGACCGGTGGCGAGGCGGCCCGTGCCGCGCCCGCGCCCGTCCCCGCGATCGCGGCCGCGACCGCCACCGCGACCCATCGCCGCCCGCCCCCGCTCCCCATGCCGCGACGCTACGGCGCCGCGCGGTGTGGCCACCCCCACCGCCGGGCGCCTCGCGGTGGAGGCTGGACCACGGCCCGCCCGTCGGGTAGGAGTTGAGGGCATGAGCTACGACGACGACCGGACGCGCCGCCTGCCGCAGGTCCCCCACCCGCCGGCGCCGCGTGGTCCGGGCGGTCCGCCACCCGAGGACGGCGGACCGGCGACGCTCGCCGTGCTCGAGGAGCGGGTGCAGACCCTGCGCCAGACGGTGACGGTCCTCGCGGCGATCGCCCTCGTCGCGCTCGCGATCGGGTTCTGGGCCCTGCTCGACGGCGGGGGCGGCGACGACGAGTCCGCCGGCTCCGGCGACACGACCGGCCTGAGCTCGGAGATCAGCGACCTCGGTGACCGGATCGACGACCGCGCCACGAAGAAGAGCCTCGCCGCGCTGCAGGAGAAGGTCGACGCGCTCGGCGAGCAGCTGGAGTCCGGCACGCAGACGACCGGCACGACCGAGACGACCCCGGACCCGCCCTCCTCCAGCGAGCTGAGCGACCTGCGCAGCCAGCTCTCGGACCTGCAGAGCCGCGTGTCGTCGCTGGAGTCCGGCGCGTCGAGCGGCGGCGGCTCGTCCGGCGGGATCGACCCGACGACGCCCTGACCGGACCGGCGCGCCGTCCCGCGGAGACGACGCGCCGGACGCGGCTCAGCGCTGGCGCGCGGTGAGCCGCACCGTCCGGCCGCGGACCGACACGACCGCCGACCAGGTCCCCCGTCGCACGCGCGGAGCGATCACGACGTCGGCACCGCGACGCAGCCCGCGCGCCCGGAGCCGGCCGCGGCCGTCCCGCACGCGGTAGCCGACCGCCGCGCGCGCCCCGTCGGTGCGCTCGACCCGGATCCGCGGTCGCGCGCTCCCGCGGGCCTCGCGGACGGTCAGGACGACCGGCGCGGCGGGACGCAGGTCGAGGATCCGCTGCCGCTGCGCGTCCCGATCGGCGTCGAGCTCGCCCGGGCAGAACGGCGGCTTGACCCAGCCCTTGCGGCTGTAGAGCTCCGTCTGGTCGCTCGTGCGCGGCGACTCGGGGTTCGTCGACTCGCCGAACGTCAGGATCGTGCGCACGTCGGGGCAGCCCGGCTTCAGGTGGACGGCCTGCACGAACGAGGAGCCGTGCACGACCTCGGTGTAGCCGCGCGTGGCGCTCCACGTCGGGGTGATGACGTTGAAGATGCCGCTGTTGCCGGGACCGCCGTGGATCGGGATCCGCTGGCCGCGACGGGTCACCGACTGTCCCTGGCGCAGCGTCGCGTCGAGCGGCAGCCCCGCCCCGCGGAGGTCGTCCGCGGCCTGCTGCAGCGCCGACTGCGTGTTCGGCAGCGGGGCGAGCCCGGACGGCGTGTTCACCGGGTCGCGCACGTCGAAGCCCGTCGTGAACGGCCCCAACAGGCCGAGCGCCAGCCCGGTGGGCCCGGCGTTGAGCCGGACGATGAACCGCTGCCAGAGCATCGCCCCCTTCGCGTCGAGGTCGTTGCGCATGTTCCAGCCGCGCAGCACCCCGCACGCCGCGCTGGAGCAGCCGGAGACGAGCCCGTCGCGCCAGAGCTCGGCGCTGTAGACGCGATTGCCCATGCCGACCTCCATGAGGTTCTCGAGGTCGAAGCCCTTCCCGGGCAGCCCGTCGGTGCCGGCCAGGCGCTCCTCGATCTGCTTGATCCCGATCCGCGTGCGCAGCGAGCGGGCGGTCCGCTCGTCGCCGATGATCCGGCTGAAGCCCTCGAGCGGCTGCTTCGGGTTCGCGAGCCAGTACGAGTCGTTCATGTTCGACACGTGGTCGGTGCGCTTCAGCAGCGGCTGGTCACCGACCCCGAGCAGCCCCGGAGCGACGGCGTCGGGGGCCCGTCCCGGCGCGCAGCCGGCGCGGCTGCCGTCGAGCACCGGCAGCCGCTGCAGCAGGTCGGTCGCCTGCCCGAGCAGGACGCCGCAGGCGCGGTACTTCGCCTCGTCGACGTTCGGCATCGAGCCGATGTCGGCGTAGAGCGCGTTGCCGGCGGTGTCGGCGGCGATCGTGTTGACCCACGGGATGCCCTGGTACCGCTTGAGGATCCCCTCGACCTCGCCGGTCGTCTGGGCATGGTTCATGTCCCAGAAGTGGTTCATCAGCCGGCCGAGGTTGTCCGCGTTCGCGTCGTAGAGCGCGAAGGCGGTCACCGGCGTCCACGGGAACAGCGGCAGGCCGAGGATCGAGGTGAAGATCGGGCCGTACTCCGAGGAGTAGAGCGTCCGCGTGCGGGTGCCGATGCGCCCGTCGCGCTCGCGCACCTTCACCGTCACGCGGTCGCTCGTCATCTTCCGCACCTGGCCGTCGACGAGGTAGGAGGTCGGCTGGCCCGGCACGAGCGTCAGTTGGTAGGGCGCGAACCGGCGGGCGGTCGAGACGGTGTGGCTCCACGCCATCCCGTGGGTCGTGCCGATGAGGACGATCGGGACGCCGAGCAGCGAGCCGCCCATCGCGTCGACCTTGCCCGGGACGGTGAGGTGCGCCTGGTAGAAGCGCTCCGGACCCTGCCACGGGAAGTGCGGGTTCCCGTAGAGCAGCCCGTGCCCGTCGCGCGAGGCATCGCGCCCGATCGCGTAGGCGTTCGAGCCGAGGCCGCCGAGGCGCCGGTCCAGCTCGCCCGGCGGCAGGGCGCGAGCGCGGGCGACCGCATCGGCCTCCGTCCCACCGGTGAGGGGCTTCGCGCCGGCGATGCCGTCGATCGCGACCCCGCCCGAGGCCAGCAGCGACAGCTGGTAGAAGCGGCGGTAGGCGTCCATCTCGGTGATCGGCCTGACCCACTCCTTCCCGCGACAGGTGGGATCGGGGACGCCGTCGCTGCCGCCGACGTCGCGCAGCCACGCGTTCCACCCGTCCACGTACCCGTGCATCGCCTCGCGCAGCTCGGGCTTCGGCCCCAG
>JALRCL010000009.1 GCA_023268575.1 Patulibacter sp. | reverse complement strand
TGCCGCCCCCCGCGCCGCGCCTGCTCGCCTCCTCCCCCGAGGCGGGGGCGCTCTTGGGGCTCACCGCCGAGGACCTCGCCGGGGGTGACCTCGCGCGCTGGCTCTCCGGCGCCGCGCTCCTGAGCGGGGCGCTCGTGGCCGCGCTCGGCGCCCCCACGGGGGCCGCGGCGGCGGACGCACCGGACCGCTACTCGCTCGTGCACGGCTGCTACGTCGTGCGCTCCGCCCAGACGGGGCAGTTCGTCCGTCGGACGGGCGGCAGCTACCGCGCGGACGCCGCGACGGCGGGTGCCGCCACGCCGTTCCGGATGCAGGCCACCGCGCTCGGGCGCTACGTCCTCTACGGCCCCGACCGCGCGGCGCCGGAGCAGGCCGGCCAGGGCGTGCGCCCGACGACCGTCTTCGGGGGGACGTCGGACTGGGCGGTGCGCCCGGACGGCGACGGCTTCCAGCTCCAGGCGCTCTCGGGCGGCCAGCTCGCGGTGCAGCCGGACGCGAACGGCGCGCTCAGCGCGACCGGCGGCGCCGTCGGTACGCCCGGGCGGTTCGCGTTCGTCGCCGCCGACGGCTGCGCCACGTTCCCGGAGGCCGACGTCAACGCGACCGGGACCCCGGCGCGCGGCGTCGCGCCGGACGCCGAGGTGCGCGGGCTGATGGACAGCCACAACCACCCGATCAACTTCAACTTCATCGGCGGCCGGGTCCACTGCGGTCGCACGTGGTCGGCCTACGGGATCGAGCAGGCGCTCGTGGACTGCCCCGACCACCAGCTGGCCAACGGCAACGCCGCGGTGCTGGAGAACTTCCTCTCCGACGCGCCGACCGGTCCGCTCGGGGCCCACGACCCGGTCGGCTGGCCGACCTTCAAGGACTGGCCGCGCTGGAACTCGCTGACCCACGAGGGCGCCTACTGGAAGTGGATCGAGCGGGCCTGGCGCGGGGGCCTGCGCGTCATGGTCGTCGACCTCGTCGACAACGGCGCGCTCTGCCGGATCTACCCGTTCAAGGGCAACGACTGCCGCGAGCTCCACACGCTGCTGCAGCAGGCGCGCTGGGCCCGCGAGCTCGAGGGCTACATCGACGCCCAGAGCGGTGGTCCCGGCAAGGGCTGGTTCCGGATCGTGACCTCGCCGGACCAGGCGCGGCGCGTGATCAACGACGGCAAGCTCGCGATCGTCCTCGGGATGGAGAACTCCGAGGTGCTCGACTGCGCGCTGCCCGGCGGCCGCTCGACCTGCACCGAGGAGCAGGTGATGAAGCGCCTGGACGACATGTACGCACTCGGGGTGCGCAGCGCCTTCCCGGTCCACAAGTTCGACAACCCGTTCGGCGGCACGACCGGCGACGGCGGCCTCACCGGCCTGCTGACGAACGTCGGCAACCTCGTGAGCACCGGCTCGTTCCTGAAGCTCCAGAAGTGCGACGCCCACAGCCACGGCGACGGGCACGTCCACGACCGCTACGACCTCGACACGGTCCCGCGCCTGGACATCGTCACCCAGCTGCTGACGACGCTCGGCGTCCACGGCGTGCTGCCGGTCTATCCCTCCGGCGGCCTCTGCAACCCGCGGGGGCTCAGCGACCTCGGCCGCAAGCTCATCGAGCGGATGATGGACAAGGGCATGATGGTCGAGGTCGACCACATGAGCGTGAAGACGCGCGACGAGGCGCTGAAGGTCATCGAGGGCCGCCGGTACGCGGGCGTCATCTCGAGCCACAGCTGGTCCGACGAGACCTCGCCGGCCCGGATCCTGCGCCTCGGCGGCTTCATCGGCCCGTACGCGGGCGCCTCGACGTCGTTCGCCGCCGAGTGGAAGACGCTGCGCAAGGTCGCCGCCGAGGTCGGCCTGCCGCGCCTGGGCATCGGCTTCGGCGCCGACATCAACGGCTTCGGCGCGCAGGGCCCGCGGCGCGAGAAGAACAGCGCCAACCCGGTCCGCTATCCGTTCCGCTCCGCCGACGGCGCCGTCGTGCTGGACCGCAACCACGCCGGCCAGCGGACCTGGGACATCAACCGCGAGGGCGTCGCGCACTACGGGCTCTACCCCGACTGGGTCGAGGACCTGCGCCAGATCGCCGGCGACCCGATCGTCGACGACCTCATGCACGGGCCCGAGGCGTACCTGCGCACGTGGGAGCGCGCGACCGGCGTGCCGGCCGAGCGTTGCCAGGACGCCGGGCGCCTGACGGGCGCCGGCGTCGGCCCGCTGCGGATGGGGGAGGATCGCCTGGCGCTGCTGCGCCGCGTCGGCCAGCCCGCCGAGCGACCCGGCGGTGCCTACCGCTACTGCGCGAAGGACGCCCGCGGTCGCGAGGGGCGGATCGCCGCGGCGTTCGACGACCAGGGCCGGACGGTCGCGGTGACCTCGACGCTCGCCGCGCATCGCGTGTCGGGCGTGCGGCCCGGCAGCCGGGCGGCGGTCGCCGCGAAGGGGGCCCGCCGCGT
>JALRCL010000001.1 GCA_023268575.1 Patulibacter sp. | reverse complement strand
CGGTACTGGCTCTGGCCGCTCCCGACCGGGCCCTGGGCCCTCGTCCTGCTCTGGCCCGCCAACGACATCCCCGAGACGCGCGTCGAGCTGGCGGCCGCCGAGATCACCGCCGCCTCGACGCGAGCACAGGTGCTCTTCGTCGACTCCGATCCGCCCGCCGACGGGACCGCCGCGGTGTGGCGGCTCGACGGACGCTGAGCGCCGCGCCCCGATCGGCCCGTGGCCGTGACACGTCCGCCCGCCACCGGTGTCACAAGCCGGACGGCCCCACGCAAGTACGGAGCGATGCGGCCCACCTCCCAGCCCGCTGCCGCTTGGTCCGACGCCCAGCTGCTGCACGGCGATGCCGCGGCCTTCGGGGCGTTCTACCGGCGGCACGAGGAGGCGATCCTCCGGTACTTCGCGCGCCGGGCGGGCGCCGCGGCGACCGAGCTCGCGATCGACCTGACCGCCGAGACGTTCGCCCGTGCCCTCGCAGGTCGCGCGCAGTTCGATCCGGAGCGCGGCGAAGCGCGACAGTGGCTCTTCGGGATCGCGCGCCACGTCCTCGCGAACTCGCTGGAGCGTGGCCGCGTCCAGGACGACGCGCGAAGGCGCCTCATGATGGAGCCGCTGGTCCTCGACGACGGCACCCTCGACGCCGTCGCGGTGCTGGCGGTCGGCCCGGCCGAGGAAGCGCTCGAGGACCTGCCGCCGACCCAACGCGACGCGGTCCGACGCCGGGTGCTCGACGACGCGTCGTACGCCGAGCTCGCCGCGCACCTCCGGTGCTCGGAGAGCGTCGCCCGTCAGCGCGTCAGCCGCGGCCTGCGACGCCTCAAGCAGCGACTGGAGGACGCCCGATGACGCGGATCCCCGACCTCGAGCGCCAGCTCGTCGCAGCGGCTCGTCGGGCCGAGCGGCCCGCCGCTCGTCGGCGGCGCGGCCTGCGCCTCTTCGCAGTCGTGGCGGGTCTCGTCACGGCGGGCGCGACGACCGCGGCGGTCGCCGGCCTGCTGGACCAGGGCGCTCCGGTGCCGCCGGCGCGCGAGTCGCGATTCCTGCCCGACCGGCTCGGCGGCAGCGAGGTGCTCGCGCTCCGCGTGCCGGATCCGGCCGGGGGACCGGCGTGGGGCATCTCGGTGCAACGGCGCGGCGAAGGGGCCAAGGCGGTCACGTGTGCGTCGCCGGCTCGGATCCAGGCCGGCCGCGCCGGCGTCATAGGCCGCGACGGCGTCTTCCGAGACGATGGCCGGTTCCACCCGCTCGCCCCCGGGGCGTCGGCGTCCGGAACCTGCGCTGGCGGCACGCGACTCGGTTGGACCGTGCTCTCGCCGATGACGATCGCTGCGTCCGGCTACAGCGGCGACGTCGGGGACCCGCGCGTCGGCGGCTGTCGCGAACCCGCACCGGCACGCACGATGTCGCGCCGGGTGCGCCGGCGCCTGCGTCACGTGCCCGTCTGCGGCCCGGACGCCTTGCGCGTCGTGACGCTCGGGTTCGCCGGGCCCGCGGGGCGACGGGTCACGTACCGGGACCGCCACGAGCGACGCACCGCCCACCTGGACGGCTCGGACTCCGGCGCCTACCTCTTCGTCAGCCGCGTCGGCGGCGGGACCCCGAGCGTCACGGTCACCTACGAGGACGGCACGCGGTGCCCCGGCATCCCGCCCCACGACGTCGCCGACGTCCCGCCGGCGTGCTTCCCGCCGCCCGGCGTCCCCCGCGCCGACCCCCGGCGCGACGCCGCCGGTCGGCCCGACGCGCCGTGAACGACGGTGCGACAAGGGCCGCGGGCACCCCGGCGGCCACTCGTGCGGACCCCTGCGGGCGCGTCGAGGGACGGACGTCGATGCGGACTGGCATGGGGCGAGCGAGCCGATCGGCCGCCGGACGCGCGCCGGCGTGCCCTACGCACTGGGCGCCGATCGCGGCCTGAGCGTGCGCTGACGCCGCCCGGGGCCCGCCGCTCGGCACCGATCGATCCAGGTTCCGGACGCGTGGGGCCCGGCGCGCGTTGCGTGCCCCGCCGCTCCGTGGTCTGCTGTCCCGGTGCCCTGCCCATCCCGACGGCCGAGGCCGCTGACGGCGGTCTGCGTCCTGCTGCTCACCGGCGTCGTCGCCGGCTGCGGCAGCGACCCTGGCGCCGAGCGCCACCACGGCGTCTCCCGCGACGAGGCGGAGGCCGTGGCGCGCCGGCTCGAGTGCCCGGGCGAGGAGGCGCGGCGCATCGCGTGCGAGCCGGCGCGCGCCGGCTGGCGGTGCCAGTACGGGAAGGACCGCCAGGTGGTCACCGTGACCGAGCCGCACCCCGAGACTGGAACGCTCTGCTGAGGCCGCCGAGCCTGACGAGTACCGGTCCTCGACCGAGCGCGCAACGATCACCTTGCGGTCGTTCGAAGTGGGCGGACGGGCTCATCACGCGTTCATCGTCCGTACACCGAACCCTGCGCCACACGTCGAGCGTGCCTTCGGACCGCGGAGACCACGGGGTGATCACCGCATTCATGGCGGCCGAAGGATCGCGACCGGCTCGCCGGTCTCGCCCACGCCCGCCGGTACCGATCACCGAAAGTCGAGGACTCCGAACGGGCTGTCGGCAGTCGCGATCACGGGCACGGCGACGGTCTCGGCCATCGGGGTGTCCCACGCGAGCCGGTCGGCCTGGAAGCGGAGACCACGGAAGACGGGCGGCTGGCCAGACCAGAGGAAGAACTTCGCGTCGTCGCGGTGTCCGACGACCCGTGTCCCCGCGGCATCGGAGAGCCAGATGCGTCGGTCATTCGCATCGCCGCCCGACTCGAACCAGCCAACAGCGCCGGGCTTCGCGACCACGGCCGTCGTCCAATAGTGGCCCTTGGAGACCTTCGTGCCGGTATCCGGCGGCACGACGCCGGGCGGGACCACGCCACCCTCGGCCGACCAGACCTGTCCCGATGCCAGATCGCGGACCCGCGTGATCCCGTAGTACCGGCCGGAGCTGACCGGTTCGGTGATCAACAGCGCGCCACTGCGGATCACGTATCCCGGGGTCGTGCCACCGTCGCTGTCGGCGATGAACCCCTCGACCACGAGGTCGCGGCCGCTCGTCGGGTCGCAGGCGACGAGCAGCTGCAGCCGCGCGTCATCGGACAGGCGCGTGACCCCTCGGATCCGGGCGACCTGCAGATCAGCGAGCGGCCGCCACCGGCCCCGCTCCAGGCGCGGGCAGGTCCCGGGCTGCGGGGGTCGATAGGCCACCAGGCGGAGGCCGTCGGCTGCCTCGGCAACCAGCGTCCGATCGTCGATCACGTGCAGACCACCGAGCTCGCGGCCACGTGCGACCGTGGTCGGCCTTGCGCCCGGCAGCCAGACGTGCACCCCGTCGCGGCGGTGGGAGCGGGCGCACAGCAGCCAGAACGTGGCACCGTCCGCTCCGAGGACCAGGTGCCCTGGCCCGTCGTGCTCGGCCAGCCTGGGCATCGGGGTGCGGCGGACGGCAACCGGCCGACCGGCGCGGACCCGACCGACGGAGAGGACGCCGCGCCGACCAGCCCAAGACGTTCGCCACGCCACCCACCGGCCGTTCAGGGCCACGTTCTCGAGCCGCTCCCCCGTGCGCACCGGCCGGCCGCGGCGGATCACCTCAGCACCCCGAAGACGCGGGAGCCGCACCACCAAGCGCCCGCGGCGGCACACGGTCGGGCGCCGGTCACGAATCCGCGTGGAGAACGATCGCGTTGCGTGATCCGCAGAGTCGACGCTGACGAACGTGCGGCTCCCCGAGCACGCCGATGCCGCCGCGGAGTCCGTCGCCACCGCCGACGGCAGGAACCCGGCGATCAGCACCCAGAGGAACACCCCGATCCGTGGGCCCATGGCCGGAGTCTAGGAGCGACGCGGTCCGGGGGGACGAGGCCCGGACGTGTGGTTCGCCTTGGGCTGGCGCCTGATGCCCGCGCGCGCCCCCGGCTGTCCGCGGGCGTCACCGCTCCTGCAGGAACTCCTCGAACGTCCTGGCACCCGCGAGGTCCTTCGCCCGACCCCGGTCGAAGACGAACCGGAGCCGCTGGTAGCTGATGTAGCTGAGGATGATCCCGGTCGAGGTGCCGAGGTTCAACGACTCGACGATCCCGCCCATGGGCACCTGGATGCACATGTCGGCGCCGGTCAGCGCCTCGTCGCTGATCCCGGCGGCCTCGTTCCCGAAGACGACCGCGAGCTTCTTCTGCGTGAACGTCCCCTCGTACAGATTGACGTTCGCCTTGTCCTGCGCGTGCGGCGAGGTGACCGCGATGGTGAACCCGTTGCTGCGCAGATGAGCGACGCAGTCCGCCGTGGAGGCGAACTGGCGCACGAACACCCACTTGCTGGCACCGACGCTGGCGCTGGCCAACCGGCGGTTCGTCCGGGCGGTCTCGAAGTCTCGGACCACCTCCTGGTCGCCGATGACGTAGAGCTTCTCGACGCCGAACGCGCTGACGTTCCGCATCGCCGATGCGATGTTCGCCGCGTTCTTCGGCGCTTCCAGAACGCAGACGAAGTTCTTGTTCTGCAGGTGCTTGATCTGACGGACGCGGTCTCGGATCGCCATGACAGGAGGGAGTATCGCCCCGCGTCGCGCGTGGTCTGCACACGCGGACAGCCGTCGACCCACGGTTC
>JALRCL010000931.1 GCA_023268575.1 Patulibacter sp. | reverse complement strand
CCCCCACTCCGGGAGGCTCGTCGACCCGACGAGCACGAAGCCCGCGTCGCGCAGGCGGCGGGTCACGTTGTGGTCGGCGGGCGCGACGTCGTCGCCGGTGGCCGTCGAGCCGACGGTCAGCCGCTTGCCCGCGACGCCGCGGTTGTTCTTCACCGCCGTCGGGACGCCGGCGAACGGGCGCGGGTCGCCCGGTCCGATCGCGGCCGCGGCCTCGAGGGCCTCCTCGCCCCAGACGTCGACGAACGCGTTCACCTGGGGGTCGAGCGCCGCGATCCGCTCGAGCGCCGCCTCGACGAGGTCGACGGCGCGCAGCTCGCCGGTCCGGACGAGCGCGGCGAGCTCCCGGGCACCGCGGCGCAACAAGGACGGGGCGGCCGGCGTCATAGGATCGGAGCATGACCGACGAGGTGCGTTCCGGGCTCGAGGGCGTCGTCGCCTTCGCGACGACCATCGCGGAGCCCGACAAGGAGGGCGGCGCGCTGCGCTACCGCGGCGTCGACATCGAGGACCTCGTCGGGCACGTGCCGTACGAGCGCGTCTGGGGCCTGCTCGTCGACAACGCCTTCGACCCGGGCCTCCCGTTCGCCGAGCCCCACCCGCTGAGCGTCCGCTCGGGCGATCCGCGGGTCGACGTCCAGGCGGCGCTGGCGATGCTCGCTCCCGAGTGGGGCTTCCAGCCGCTCATCGACACGAGCGACGAGACGGCGCGCGAGGAGCTCGCCCGCGCGTCGGTGACGGCGCTGTCGTTCGTCGCCCAGTCCGCGCGCGGCGGCGGGCAGCCGCCGGTGCCCCAGTCGCAGATCGACTCGGGCCGGACCGTCGCCGAGCGGTTCCTCCTGCGCTGGCGCGGCGAGCTGGACCCGCAGCACGCCAAGGCGGTCGACGCGTACTGGATCTCCGCCGCCGAGCACGGGATGAACGCCTCGACGTTCACCGCGCGGGTGACGACGTCGACCGGCGCCGACGCCGCCGCGGCGCTCTCGTCCGCCGTCGGCGCGCTCTCGGGGCCGCTGCACGGCGGCGCGCCCTCCCGCGTGCTGGCGATGCTCGACGGCGTCGAGCGGCGCGGCGACGCCGAGGCGTGGGTGAAGGACGCGCTGGACCGCGGCGAGCGGCTCATGGGCTTCGGCCACCGCGTCTACCGCGCCGAGGACCCGCGCGCCCGCGTGCTGCGCCGGACCGCGAAGGAGATCGGCGCGGGCCGGTTCGAGGTCGCCGAGGCGCTGGAGCAGGCGGCGCTCGCCGAGCTGCAGGCCCGCAAGCCCGACCGCGTCCTGGCCACGAACGTCGAGTTCTGGTCGGCGGTCGTGCTCGACACTGCCGCGGTGCCGGCCGAGCTCTTCACCCCGATGTTCACCTGCGCCCGCGTCGCCGGCTGGTCGGCGCACATCCTCGAGCAGAAGCGCGAGGGGCGCCTCATCCGCCCGTCGGCGAAGTACGTCGGCGAGGGTCCGCGGCCGGTCTCGGCCGTGCCCGGGGCAGACGCGATCGACGCCTGAGCGGGCCGATGGACCGCCGCGTCCGCTCGTACCTCGACCACGCCGGGCGCGAGCTGGCCGGAGGCCGGCACGAGCTCGCGGCGGGGCTCGAGCGCGAGGCCCAGCGAGCGGCCGAGCGGCTGCACGGCGGTCGGGACGAGCGCCTCGCCGTCCTGCGCTTCCGCGTCCGCCGGCTGCGCGCCGAGCGCGATCACGCCGGCGCGATCGCGGCGCTCGTCGCGGCGCGCGAGCTCACCGACGACCCGGCCGCCGCGTTCGACCTGCGCACCGAGGAGGTGCAGCTGCGGGTCGCGACGGGCGAGCCGGGCGCGATCGCCGCCGCCGAGGCGCTCGTCGCCGAGGGCCGGGCCGAGGACCGGGCGCGCTGGGCGCGGGCCCGGGCGCTCGCGGTGCTGGCCCAGGCGCGCGAGGCCACCGGCGACGCCGACGGCGCGCGGCGGGCGACGGAGGAGGGCCGCGCGCTGCTCGCGGGGGGCCCGCCG
>JALRCL010000925.1 GCA_023268575.1 Patulibacter sp. | reverse complement strand
GGCGTTCTCCTGCGCGGACTCCGGGACGATCCCGGCGCTGCTCATCCTCGAGCTGCTCTCCGAGCGCGGCGCGAAGCTCTCCGAGCTCGTCGGCGCCTATCGCTCGAAGTACTTCATCTCCGGCGAGATCAACTCCACCGTGCAGGACGCCGACGCGCGGATCGCCGAGATCGAGGCGCGCTACGGCGACGCGACGATCACGCACGTCGACGGCGTGTCGATCGACTACGACGACTGGCACTTCAACGTCCGCAAGTCGAACACCGAGCCGCTCCTGCGGCTCTGCCTCGAGTCGCTCGTCTCAGCGGAGGACATGGAGCGCCGGCGCGACGAGGTCCTCGGGCTGATCCGCTCGTGAGCGCTCCCGACCACGGCCCCGGGCACCCCCTCGCCGCCGCAGCGGGCGTCCACCCGATCCCGCTGCCGACGCCGTTCCCCGTCGGGGACGTCAACTGCTGGCTCATCGAGGACGACCCGCTGACGCTCGTGGACGTGGGCCCGGCCACGGCGGCGGCGCTCGTCGCGCTCGAGCGCGGGCTCGCGGCGCGCGGCCGGCGGATCGAGGACCTCGAGCGGGTGCTCCTGACGCACGAGCACGCCGACCACCTCGGCCTGACGGACATCGTCCTGGACCGCTCGGGCGCCGAGCTCGTCGTCCTCGACGCCCTCGCGCCCCGCCTGGAGCGGGCCGACGAGCTCTTCCGGCGGGAGACGCGCTTCACCGGCGCGCTGATGGAGCGCCACGGGGTGCCGACCGACGTGGTCGTGGCGCTCGTGCCGATGCAGCGCGCCCACGCCGCGTTCGCCAACCCCTCGGTCCCCGTCGGGCGGACGGTCGCCGACGGCGAGAGCGTGGCGTTCGCGGACCGGACGCTGCGGGTCCATCACCGGCCGGGGCACAGCATGACCGACACGATCTTCGTCGACGAGGCGCGTCGGCTGGCGATCGGCGGCGACCACCTGCTCGAGGCGATCTCCTCCAACCCGCTCATGGCGTGCGAGCCGGAGCGCCTGTCGCGCGCCGAGGCGCCGACCGCCGACGACCGGGTCCGGACGCTGCCGCGCTACGAGGAGAGCCTGTCGGCGACCGCGCGGATGGGCCTCGAGGTGGTCGTCGGCGGCCACGGCCCGCCGGTGACCGACGTCGCGCCGCTCGTGGCCGAACGTGCCCAGGCCACGGAGCGGCGGAAGGCGAAGATCCACGGCCTGCTGCCGCCCGAGGGCGCCACCGCGTTCGAGATCGGCCGCCGGATGTGGGGCGACGTCGCGCTGAAGTCCGCGTACCTCGTGATCTCCGAGGTCGTCGGGCACCTCGACCTGCTCGAGGCCGACGGAGCCGTCGCCCCGCAGCTCGTGGACGGCGTCGAGCGGTGGCTGCCGCAGCAGTGACCGCGCCCGTCCACGTCGTCGTCGTCTCCTACCGCACGCCGCAGCTGCTCGAGCGCTGCCTGGCGTCGCTGGCGCCCGACGTCGCCGCGGGCCTGGCGACCGTCGCCGTCGTCGACAACGACTCGGGGGACGACTCGCCGGCCGTCGCCCGGCGGGCCGGCGCCGACGTCGTCGTCTCGTCCGCGAACCTCGGGTTCGGCGCCGCCGCGGACGTCGGTGCCCGCCGCCGTCCCGACGCGCCGTGGGTGGTCGTGGCGAACGCCGACGTCGCCGTCCGGCCCGGCGCCCTCGCGCGGCTCCTCGACGCGGCCGAGCGCGACCCGGGCGCGGGCATCCTCGCCCCGCGGCTCACGACGCCCGAGGGAACCGTGCAGCACAGCGTGCACCCGTTCCCCACCGTCCGGTTCAGCGCGGCCTTCGCGCTCGGGCTCGTCGAGCGGAGCCCGCGGCTGCGACGGCAGCTGACGCTCGAGGGCTCGTGGGACCCGGCGCGGGAGCGGCGGGTCGAATGGGCCCACGGCGCGCTCCTGCTCGTCCGCGGCGCGACCTGGCGGACGATCGGCGGCTTCGATCCCCGGATGT
>JALRCL010000855.1 GCA_023268575.1 Patulibacter sp. | reverse complement strand
CGCCGACTTCAGGCGCATGATGCCTCCTTCCGCCCCACCGGTGGTCCCGACCACCAAGCTGGAGACCGCCGAGCACCGCCTCGCGCAGGACCTCGTCCAGCTCGCCCGCGACCTCGAGCAGCACCCCGAGCTCGTCCGCTTCGACGAGACGCACGTCCGGATCGACGAGCGCCGGGTCATCGGCTACCGCGGCCTGCCCTGCGCGCGCGTCGCCACCGGCCCGCACGACACCCGTTGGCAGCTCGCCGAGGCCTACGACCGCCTCGCCGCTGCCTACGCCAACGCCGGCCGCGCGACCCTCGCCGCCGCCGCCCGCGAGCGCGCCGCCATCGAGCGCGCCGCCGTCGAGACCTGCTGAGCGGGGTCACCGCCCCGCCCGGCTCCGACGAGCCGCCGCGCACCCGCCGGTCCGTCCACCGGCACCGCGCCCCGCTCGCTCGCCGTCGCCTGGCAGGATCCCCGGCGATGAGCGCCTACGGATCCACCCCCGCGCGCCCCCTGCGGCCGCGACGCACCTGCCACTCCGTGCCGGGATCGAGCGAGAAGTTCCTCGCGAAGGCCCCGACGCTGGCCGCCGACCAGGTGTTCCTCGACCTCGAGGACTCCGTCGCCCCGAGCGAGAAGGAGTCCGCCCGCGGTCAGGTCATCCGCGCCCTGCGGGAGCTCGAGTTCCCCGAGGGCAAGACCGTCGTCTACCGCGTGAACGGCACCGACACGCCGTTCTTCTACCGCGACCTCATCGACGTCGTCGAGGAGGTCGGCGACAAGATCCACGCGGTCATGCTCCCGAAGGTCCAGGAGGCCGGCGACATCGCGCTCGCCGACAAGCTCCTGACGCAGATCGAGCTGGCCAAGGGCTTCGAAGTCGGCCGCATCGGCATCGAGGCGCAGGTCGAGGACGCGAAGGGCCTCGTGAACGTCGAGGCGATCACCACCGCGTCGCAGCGGATGGAGACGATCATCTTCGGCCCCGGCGACTACTCCGCCGCGATCGGGATCCCGATCACCCAGATCGGCGGCGCGCCGGAGGGCTACCCCGGCGACCACCTGAACTACCTCTACTCCCGCCTCGTCGTCGCCGCGCGCGCTGCCGGCATCCAGGCGATCGACGGCCCGTACGCCGCGTTCAAGGACGAGGACGGCCTGCGCGAGCGCACGCGCCTCGTCCGCGCCCTGGGCCTCGACGGCAAGTGGACGATCCATCCCGCCCAGATCGAGGTCGTCAACGAGATCTTCACCCCCACGCGCGAGTCGTGGGAGAAGGCCGAGGCGATGCTGCGCGCCTACGACGAGGCGACCGCCGCCGGCTCCGGCGCGGCGATCTTCGAGGGCGAGATGGTCGACGAGGCCAACCGCAAGATGGCCGAGCGGATCGCCGGCCAGGGTCGCGCCGCCGGCTACGCCGGCTGACCGGCTGCGCCGGCGACCGCGGCTCCGACGCCCCGCCGGTCCGGCGGGGCGTCGCGCGTTCCGGGGGCGGACCGGACACCGCCACCCATCACCGCGCCGAAGGAGCGTCCCCGGGGGCGGCGTGGAGCGCCGAGCCGGCTACATCCCGGTCCGCTTCAGCAGCGGCAGGAGGACCGACCGCGGGGTCCAGCGGCCACCGAGCGCGGCGGCCTTCACCGGGACGCCCGGGACGACGACGCGCTGGCCCTTCTCCAGGCCCTCGACGGCCTCGCGGGCGACCTTGTCGCTCGTCTGCCACATGACGGGGATCGCGCTGGCACCCTTCGCACCGCCGGCGACCTCCCAGAACTCGGTCTTCACCGGTCCCGGGCACAGCGTCGTGACGGTCACGCCCTTCGAGCCGACCTCCTCGTGCAGCGCCTCGCCGAGCGCGAGCACGAAGGCCTTCGTCGCCGCGTAGTCGCTCATGCCGACGAGCGGCTGGAACGCGGCGATCGACCCGAGCAGCAGGACGGCGCCGGCGCCGCGCTCGACCATGCCGGGCAGCACCGCGCGCGCGAGGTGGTGGACGGCCTCGACGTTCAGCCGGACCATCTGCTCCTGGCGCTCGGCCTCGAGCTCGATGAAGCGGCCGGAGAGCCCATAGCCCGCGTTGTTCAGCAGGACGTCGACCTCCAGGCCGAGGCCGGCGATCCGCTCGAGCAGGTCGACGCGGCCGTCGCGCTCGGAGAGGTCGGCCGGCAGGACGTCGACGCGGACGCCGAACTCCGCGCGCAGCTCCGCGGCGACCTCCTCGAGCCGCTCGACGCGCCGCGCGACGAGGATCAGGCCGTGTCCGCGACCGGCGAGCTCGCGTGAGAGGTCGATGCCGATGCCGGAGGAGGCGCCGGTGACCAGGGCGGCGCCGTCGGGCCGCGGATCGGGAAGGCTCATGGCGCGACCCTACCGCCGGTCGGACGTGCCGCGGCCCCGCGACGCGCGTTCCGTCCCGCGGCCCTGGAGGGGCACGAGGCGGAACCGGCGTCGCACCCGGGCGCTCAGTGCGAGTACTTCGCCCGCTGGCCCTCGCCCTTCGCCGCGGTCTTCGCGACGACCTGGCCGATGAGCTTCAGGTACTGGTCGACCCCGTGGGCCTTGAAGCGGCCGGTGTTCCAGGCGCGGATCCACGTCTTGACGTCCGCCTCGAGCAGGTCGTTCAGGACGTCGCGACGGATCTCGAGCGTCACCCGGGCGTCCGGCGCGAGCTCCTTCGTGACCTTCGGTCCCGGCATCTCGATCCGGATGAGCTGCACGTCTCGCCCGCCGTGGACCTCGGCGAGCGCGACGAGCTTCAGCGGCTTCAGCGCGGGGACCTGCGTGAGCAGGTGCGTGATCGCGCGCTCGACCGCCGTCCGGGAATCGAGATTCGACATGACGGCACCCTACTCGGGTCGCGGCCCGCGGCCGTCGTGCCGGACGCCGCCGCCGCGGACGCACCGCCGCCGACCGCCCGTCCCACGGCCGATCACGACCCTCCGGGGCGGGTGCCGCGCGGCGGGCTCGCGTAGCCTGCGGCGGGTGCCCGAGCTGCCCGAGGTCGAGTCCGCCCGCGCCCTGGCGGAGCGCTGGACGGTCGGGCGGGAGATCGTCGATGTCGAGGACGCCGACAAGTGGGTCTGCCGACCGCATCCGCCGGGCGAGATCGCCGAGGCCGTCCGCGGGCGGACGGTGACCGGCGTCGGCCGGATCGGGAAGTCGCTCTGGCTCGAGCTCGACGACGACCACCGGCTCGGGCTGCACCTCGGGATGGCGGGACGGCTCGTCGGCCTCGCGCCGGAGGGCGCGGGACCCGACGGCGACGGCACCGCCGAGGCGGCGGGCGATCCGCTGAGCGCCGCCGAGCGCACCGCGTGGTCGATGCCGGTGCGCACCGGCTCCGCCGACGCCGCGCGGGCGGCACTCACCGAGCTGCCCGGCGAGACGAGCTGGACGCGGTTCGCGCTGGACCTCGACGACGGCTCCCGCCTGCTGCTCTTCGACAAGCGCCGGCTCGCCCGCGTGCGCCTCGACCCCGACCTGTCGAAGCTCGGACCGGACGCGCTGACGATCGACGCCGCGACGTTCGCCGAGCGCGTGGGCCGCGGAGCCCTGCCGCTGAAGGCGCGACTCATGGACCAGGCGACGATCGCCGGGATCGGCAACCTCCTCTGCGACGAGCTGCTCTGGCAGGCCGCGCAGCCTCCGCTGCGCCCCGCCGGTGACCTCTCCCCCGCCGAGCTCGCCGATCTGCACGCCACGACCGTCGCCTGCACCCGCGAGGCCATCGCCCGCGGCGGCGTGCACCTCGGCGACGTCATCCCCTACCGACGCACGGGCGAGCACTGTCCCCGCTGCGGCGCGCCGATGGTCCGGGCGACCGTCGGCGGCCGGACGACGTGGTGGTGCTCGGAGGAGCAGGCCTGGCCGTAGCCGGCACGCGGCATCGCGGTCGGCCGCGCGCCGGTGCCCCCGCCACGGCCCGCGCTCCCCGCGCTGCGGGCCGCGCCGCGGGACCTGCGAGGCTCCGGAGCGTGTCGCACGACGCGCCGACCACCGACGCCCCCGCCCCGCGCCCCGGCGACCCGCCCGGCCGCGGGGACCGGCTGCTCGTCCTCTTCGACGCGAACTGCGGCTTCTGCCTCAGCGGCCGCGACCTGCTGCGCCGCTGGGACCGCGGGCGACGGCTCACCGACGACCTCATCCAGCGCCACGCCGACGGGCTGCTCGCCGACCTGCCCGAGGAGCAGCGGCTGGCGAGCTGGCACGTCGTGCACCCCGACGGTCGGCGCGAGTCCGCCGGCGACGCCCTCCGCGCCGTGCTGGAGCGCCTGCCCGGCGCGGCACCCGCCGCCTGGGTCGCCCGCCGGCTTCCCGGTCCCACCGACCGGGCCTACCGCTGGATGGCCGGCCACCGCACGGCGATCTCGCGGGCGCTGCGCACGCAGGGCCACCCCGAACGCGGCCACTGGTAGCCGGCCCCGCCTCCCGCCGTCCTCGGAGGGCCGGCGGCGCGGCATCGCATGACGACCGGCGGCGGGCCCCGCCCGCGGGCGGCGACCAGCCGCCGCGCACCAGCGACGAGGCTGCCCGTCAGTCCCCCGGGACCGCGACCCCGTCGACGAGCAGGTCGACGACCGACGTGCGCGCCCGCTCCGCCGACCAGCGGTGCCCGAGCCGCAGGTGGCGGTAGGTCCAGCCCGTCGCGTTGAAGAGGAGCGTCGCCGACGCCTCGGCGTCCTCCGTGCGCAGGGTGCCGTCGGCGACCCCGTCCTCGAGGATCCGGCGCAGGCCGTCGGTGAACGTCGCGCGCGTGAGGACCGGCCCTGCGCCGGCCTCGTGGAAGACCTCGTCGAGCCCCTCCCCGAGCGCGTGGAGCACCCCGAGCGATCGCTCGTCGACCTCGCAGATCGCCGCGAGCGCGAGCCGCAGCCGGCCCCGCGCGTCGTCGCGGGCAACGAGCGCCGGCAGGAGCGCCTCGCGGTACTCGCGCTCCAGCAGGCCGGCGAGCTGGCGCAGCAGCTCGTCCTTGCCGATCCCGCGGCGGTGCAGCGTCATGCGCGACAGACCAGCGCCCGCCGCGAGCTCCGCGACGGTGACCGCGTGCCACGGGCGGTCCCCGAGCGCGTCGCGCAGCCGCCGCAGGCGCTCCTCGTCCAGGACCGCGTCAGGCATGGTCCAGCAGATGCCAGGCATCGACGGCGACGTGCGCCCGCCAGCGACCGTCCGTGCGGTCGACCGCCACCGGGAGGCCGAAGCAGATGCCGACCGGATCGGAGCGCAGCACCTCGCCGACCGGGCCGGCGGCGACGATCCGTCCGCCGCGCAGCAGCAGCGCGTGGGTCGTCGTCGGCGGGATCTCCTCGAGGTGGTGCGTGACGGTCACGGTCGGCAGCTCGGGCCGTGCCGCCGCGCTGGCGGCGAGCGCGCCGACGAGCCGCTCGCGGGACGGGAGGTCCAGACCGGCAGCGGGCTCGTCGAGCAGCAGGAGCTCCGGGCCGGCGCCCCCGCGACCGACGAGGGCCCGGGCGAGGAGCAGGCGCTGGCGCTCGCCCTGCGAGCAGTCCTCGTACCGGCGGTGGGCCAGCCCCTCCGCGCCGACGAGCGCGAGCGCGGCCCGGACGTGCTCGTGGTGCTCGGAACGCAACCGGCGCGGCTGCAGGGCGATGCTGCCGAAGACCCCCGTCAGCACGACCTCGTGGCCGCTGAGCGACGGCCGCAGCGCGCGGGCGGTCGCCGCGTCCACGAGACCGATCCGCTCGCGGAGGTCGCGCAGGTCGACGGCGCCGACGCGGGCGCCGAGCACGTCGACGCGGCCGCTCGTCGGCTGCATCCCCCCGCCGGCGAGCCGCAGCAGCGTGCTCTTGCCGGCCCCGTTGGGTCCGAGGACCACCCACTGCTCGCCGCGCGCGACCGTCCAGTCGATCCCGTCGAGC
>JALRCL010000671.1 GCA_023268575.1 Patulibacter sp. | reverse complement strand
AGCGTCCGCGAGGTCGAGCGGTCCGCCCTCGCGCCCGTCGACGGACTTCCGGGCGCGTCCGCGACCTCCTCGCGCCCGGTCGGCCGCCTCCGGGTGCCCGATCCAGATCGGGAGGAACCGGTTGGACTGGACGCACTTCAGCAGCACGATCGGCTGCTTGCCGACCATGTCGAAGCTCACGCCGTAGATCGTCATCTCCTGCATGCGAGAGGCGGATCCGCCGGGCCCGTCGGGCGTCGCTCGATCCGCCCTGGAGTATAGGCCCGTGTCCAGGAATCCCCCGTGACGGGGGCCTTCCCGTCGGCCGGGGACCCACCGTCCGGGGAGGACGCCGCCGAGCAGGGTGCCGTGATCTTCGGCGTCGGCACCACCGCGCTCGCCGTCGCGGCCCCGCCACCGGCCGCGATGCGGTCGCGAGCCCTGCCCAGCGAGGCGCTCTCCGGTCGGCGTGCGCCGCGGCCCGCGGCGGCTCGCGCGTCGGGGCGAAAGCGTCCGCGAGGTCGAGCGGTCCGCCCTCGCGCCCGTCGACGGACTTCCGGGCGCGTCCGCGACCTCCTCGCGCCCGGTCGGCCGCCTCCGGCCGCCCGGCGTTGAGGGAGCGCTCGCACGCGGCCCGCGGGCGGCCGACGCGGGACGTCCCCACGGACGGTCGACGGGCCCCGCACCGCCTGGTCGTCAGAGGGCGGTCGCGGTGCTGCGGGGATCCACGAGCACCTTCGCGTGCGTCTCGGGGTCGCCGAGGGCCTCGAAGGCCGTGGCCACGCCGTCCAGGCCGACGGTCCCCGTCACGAGCGGCGAGGGATCCACGCGCCCCTCCGCGAGCAGCTGGAGCGCGTCGCGGAACTCCAGGGGCGTGTACCCGAGGACGAAGCGCAGCTCGACCTCCTTGTTGATCGCCATCGTCGGCCGCAGTCGGTCCTCCCCCATGCAGACCCCGACCACGACGACCCGCGACCAGATCGGCGCGGCGCCCACGACCGCATCGATCATCCCCGGCACGCCGACGCACTCGAAGACGACCGGCGCCTTCGGGCGGATCCCGAGCCGGTCGATCGCCCGCCAGACCTTCCAGGTCGGCAGCGGGGCGCGGACGAGGCGCTCCTGCGTCCCGACGGCGAGCTCCAGGACGTCGGGCGCCGAGGTCAGGTGCCCCGCCTCCGGCGACGCCGCATAGGGCGAATCGGTGGCGGGATCGACGACGACGTCGGCCCCGCAGCGCCGCGCCAGCTCGCGCCGGCCGGGCGAGAGGTCCGCCGCCACGACCCGGCGCACGCCCTGCGCCTTGAGCAGCAGGATCACGGCCAGGCCGACCGGACCGCAGCCGATGACGATCGCGACCTGCCGCTTGCCGACCTCGCCGCGCCGCACCGCGTGCCACCCGACCGCGAGCGGCTCCGTGAGCGTGGCGACCTCCGGCGGCAGCCCGTTCGGCACGGTGATGGCGCAGGAGGCCTCGACGAGGAGCCGCTCGGCGTAGCCGCCCGGCGCGGCGGCAGAGAGCCCCGTGGGATGGACCCCGCCGTCCGCTCCCCGCAGCAGCGGGAGCGCGACGACGAGGTCGCCGTCGGACGGCCCGCTCCTCGTGCGGGGACCGCGGTCGACGACCTCGCCGCAGAACTCGTGGCCGAGGACGACGGGCTGCGACCGGCGCATCATCCCGTCGTAGCCGAGCTCGCCCATCACGCCGGCGACCTCGTCGCAGTGGTGCCGGGCGTGGAGGTCCGAGTCGCAGATGCCGCACCGCCGCACCTCGACGAGCAGCTGCCCCGGGCCGGGGACCGGATCCGGCAGGTCGACGACCTCGAGACGGGCCTCCCGGCAGACGACGGCGCGCATGGCGGCAGGCTAGCCGCGCGGCGGGAGCCCGCCGCGCAGCCCCCCAGGAACGACGAAGGCCCCGCGGTGCGGGGCCTCGCATGGGCGATGGTGGACTCGAACCACCGACCTCTTCCTTATCAGAGAAGCGCTCTAACCGACTGAGCTAATCGCCCGAAGGGACCGGAAGGGTAGCGCACCGGGCAGCGGCGCGCGGCCCCGCCCACGCCGATCCGATCCGGGCCCCGGCGCGCGTGATTCCCAGGCCGTCGCCCTGGTCTCCGGCGGCCGTTTCACGTGAAACGGTCCCGTCGTCAGGAGCGATCGAAGGAGGAGGCGCCGATCCGTGCGCCGAGCGCCTCGGCGTCCGCGAGGTCCTCGAGCCGGATCTCGACGACGAACCCGTCGCCCTTCGGTCGGACGGCCACGTCGCGGCCGAGGGCGAGGCCGAACCGATCGCTGAGGGACGTCGCCGCCGCCGCCTGGTCGGCGGGCACCCGGCGCGCGGCCGGCCGGGACCGCTCGCCGTCCGTGGCGGCGCGCGCCCGCTCCTCGAGCACCCGCACCGACCAGCCGTCGTCCGCGGCGCGGCGCGCGAGGTCCCGACGGACGGCATGGCCGTCGGCGAGCAGCAGCGCCCGACCGTGACCCTCCGTCAGCCGACCCTCGCCGATGAGGTCCAGCGCCTCGTCCGGCAGGTCGAGGATCCGCAGGAGGTTCGAGATCGCGACGCGGCTGCGGCCCACCATCCGGCCGACCGCCTCGCGCGTCAGCCCGAGGTCCTCGACGAGCGCCGCAACGGCGCGGGCCTCCTCGACCGGGTTCAGATCCGCCCGGGCCATGTTCTCGACGAGCGCCGCCTGCAACGACGTCGCGTCGTCCTGCTCCTGCACGATCGCGGGGATCTCGGTCAGGCCGGCGATTCCGCTGGCCCGCCAACGCCGCTCTCCGGCGACGATCTCGTACCGCCCCCCGGCGAGCGGGCGCACGAGCACCGGCTGCAGCAGCCCGCGGTCGGCGATCGAGTCGGCCAGCGCCTGCAGCGCCTCCTCCTCGAACACCCGGCGGGGCTGGTTCGGGTTCGGGACCACGAGCTCCAGCGGCAGGGTCCGCAGCTCCGCGGCCGCGCCGTCGGCGGACGCGCCCTCGGTGGCGAGGATCGACGCGAGACCGCGGCCCATCCCGCGCTGCTTGGCCTTCGGCTTCGGCTTCTCAGCCACGGGCGACCATCTCCTTGGCCAGGTCGAAGTACGCGCTCGATCCGCTCGAGTGCGGGTCGTGGTGGATCACGGGCACGCCGTAGCTCGGAGCCTCGCTGATCCGGACGTTCCGCGGGATCACCGTGTCGAAGACGAGGTCCGGGAAGTGCTGGCGCACCTCGCGCTCGACGTCGTTGGAGAGCCGGGTCCGCGAGTCGTGCATCGTCAGCAGCATCCCGGCGATCGCCAGGCGCGGGTTCAGGCGGCGCTGGATGAGCTTCAGCGTGTCGAGCAGGCCGGCGAGCCCCTCGAGGGCGAAGTACTCCGTCTGGACCGGGACGATCACGCGGTCCGCCGCGGCGAGGGCGTTGATCGTGAGCGGACCGAGCGATGGCGGGCAGTCCAGCAGCAGGAACCGGAAGCGATCGCGCAGCGGCTCGAGGGCGTCGCGCAACCGCGTCTCGCTGCCGTCCTCGCGGGCGAGCTCGACCGTCGCCGCCGCGAGGTCCGGGTTCGCCGGCAGCAGCGAGAGGCCCTCGATCTCCGTCGGCACCACGGCGGC
>JALRCL010000505.1 GCA_023268575.1 Patulibacter sp. | reverse complement strand
GATCATCGGTGGATCCAGGCCGAGCGCGACATCCGGAGGGCGCGCGGTTCGTGGCGGCGCGTCGCGCGCGCTCCCGATCGGACGGCGCCGGCGGCGTGGCTGGACGGCAAGACGACGACCGCACGTGGACACCGCGGGACGCGTGGCTATACTGCCCGCTCGCTCACGCGGGGCGGCGGCGCCCGACGGACCAGGATCCCCGGTCCGCGCGACGTCCATCGGTCGGCACCGTCCCCGCCCGCCAGCCGACGGCGAAAGGTCGCCTCCGCCCATGCCCAAGGACGTCATCCTCACCCACGACGGGCTCGAGAAGCTCAAGCAGGAGCTCGAGCACCTGACCACGGTCAAGCGTCGCGAGGTGGCCGAGCGGATCAAGGAGGCCCGCGAGTTCGGCGACATCTCGGAGAACTCCGAGTACGACGACGCCAAGAACGAGCAGGCGATGGTCGAGCGGCGCATCCTCGACATCGAGGAGCAGCTGCGCTCGGCCCAGGTCGTCGACGAGGCGCACCTCTCGACCGACGCCGTCCAGGTCGGCACCCGCGTCCGCGTGAAGAGCGACAAGGGCGAGGAGGAGTTCGCGATCGTCGGCTCCGCCGAGGCGAACCCCGCCGAGCGCAAGCTCTCCAACGAGTCGCCGGTCGGCCGTGCCCTCCTCGGGAAGTCGCGCGGCACGAAGGTCACCGTGAACCTGCCGAGCGGCAAGACGCGGACCCTCGAGATCCTCGAGATCTCCCGCTGAGCGCCGGATGAGCGACGCCGAGACGGCACCGTCCGGGGCGCCGGGCACCGGCGACGACGGCACCGACCTGCTGGCGGTCCGCCGCGCGAAGCTCGACCGGCTCCGCGCGGAGGGCGTCGAGCCGTTCCCGCACGACTTCGACGGCGTCGAGGCGATCGCCGCCGTCCGCGCGCGTCACGCCGGCCTCGAGGCGGGCGCGGAGACCGACGTCCGGCACCGCATCGCCGGCCGGCTCCACGCGCGTCGCGGCCAGGGGAAGATGGCGTTCCTCGACCTCGACGACCGCGGGGGCCGCCTGCAGCTGCAGGCGAAGCTCGACGTCCTGGGCCCGGAGCGGATGTCGCGGCTCCTGGAGGCCGTCGACCTCGGCGACGTCCTCGGCGTCGACGGCGTCGCCTTCGTCTCCCGCCGTGGCGAGCTCTCGCTGCGGATCGAGGACTTCACCGTCCTGGCGAAGGCGCTGCGACCGCCGCCGGACAAGCACCACGGCCTGCAGGACACCGAGCTGCGCCAGCGCCGGCGCGAGCTGGACCTCCTCGGCAACGAGGAGACCCGCGAGGCGTTCATCACCCGCTCGAGGATCGTGTCGGAGGTCCGGCGCTACCTCGACGGCGAGGGGTTCCTCGAGGTCGAGACCCCGGTGCTGCAGCCGCTCTACGGCGGCGCCCTCGCCCGGCCGTTCGTCACGCACCACAACGCGCTGGATCGCGACTTCTACCTGCGGATCGCGACGGAGCTCTACCTCAAGCGGCTGATCGTCGGCGGCCTCGAGCGCGTCTACGAGATCGGCAAGAACTTCCGCAACGAGGGGATCAGCCACAAGCACAACCCCGAGTTCACGATGCTCGAGTGGTACGAGGCCTACGCGGACGTCGAGGACGCCGCGAACCGCCTCGAGGCGTGCGTGCAGCACGTCGCGCGGGCGATCGGCGTCGACGACCCGGAGGATCCCGACGCGATCCGGTGGACGGAGCCGTGGAAGCGCCAGACGCTCGCCGGCGCGATCGAGGAGGCGACCGGCATCGACGTGCTCGCCCACCGCGACGCGGCGTCCCTGGCGCAGGTGATCCGGGACTCCGACGCGACCGACCTCGATCCCGACGGCCGGACGTGGCCGCAGCTCGTCGACGACCTGCTCTCCAAGCACGTCGAGCCGTTCCTGCAGCAGCCGACGATGCTCTTCGACTACCCCGTCGAGCTCTCGCCGTTCGCGAAGGCGAAGCGGACGGAGGACGGCCTCGACACCGGGCTCGTCGAGCGGTTCGAGGCGTTCGCCTGCGGGATGGAGATCGCCAACGCGTTCTCCGAGCTCAACGATCCGGACGAGCAGCGTCGGCGGTTCGAGGAGCAGGCGCGCCTCGAGCTCGAGGGCGACGACGAGGCGCAGCCCTACGACGAGGCGTACGTCGAGGCGCTCGAGCAGGGGATGCCGCCGACCGGCGGCCTCGGCCTGGGCATCGATCGCCTCGTGATCTGCATGACCGGACGCCGGACGATCCGCGAGGTCGTCCTGTTCCCGGCGATGCGCGACTGAGGGCCGACCCGGCCGGGTTCGAGCCCGTCGTCCTCCGCGTGGGTCCCGGCAAGCGCGTCTACGGGCAGCGCCGGCCGGGTACACCTGTTCCGTGCCCGTTCGCACCGCCTCCGGGGGCCGGAGCCCTCTTGGTAATTGCCAAATCCTGACCGGATTTGGCATCATTATCCCGGCGGCGTACGAACCGCACGTTCGTCCGCTCCAGCCACCCGGACTGAGGCCGTCGGGGCCGCTGGTACGATCACTGACAGGGAACGACTGAAGGGCCCGGACGCGCATCTGCCCGACGAGGACGGGGCGTAGAGATGGGTGAACGGGTCCGTCGGCGTACCCGAAGCGGGACCTACCCGGGCCGGATCCACCGCCCCGGGGGCCAGGAAGGATCCAGGGAATGTTCGAGCGATTCACAGAACGAGCCAGGCAGGTCGTCGTTCTCGCCCAGGAAGAGGCGCGGACGCTCAAGCACAACTACATCGGCACCGAGCACATCCTGCTCGGGCTGCTGCGCGAGGAGGAGGGCCTGGCGGCCCGCGTCCTCGAGTCGCTCGACATCACCGTCGAGCGGGTCCGCGCGCAGGTCGTGCGCATCGTCGGGTCGGGCGAGGAGGTCACCTCCGGCCAGATCCCGTTCACGCCGCGCGCGAAGAAGGTCCTCGAGCTGGCGCTGCGCGAGGCGCTCAGCCTGGGCCACAACTACATCGGCACCGAGCACATCCTGCTCGGCCAGTCCTTTGTCGACCTTCAGGAACGGCACGATGCTCTTGCGCGACCACAGGTACTCGGCAGACCCGAG
>JALRCL010000413.1 GCA_023268575.1 Patulibacter sp. | reverse complement strand
CCGATCTCGCGCTCGAGGTTGCGCACGCCCGCCTCACGGGTATAGCCGCGAATCACGGCGCGCAGGCCGGCGTCGGTGAACACCACCTGTTGCTTGTTCAGGCCGTGATTCGAAACCTGCTTGGCCACCAGGTGATCGCGGGCGATGGCGAGCTTCTCTTCCTCGGTATACCCGGGGAGTTCCAGCACCTCCATGCGATCGCGCAGCGGCGGCGGAATCGTATCAAGTACGTTCGCCGTCGTCACGAACAGCACTTCCGACAAGTCGAACGGCACGTCGAGGTAGTGATCGCGGAACGTCGCGTTCTGCTCCGGATCGAGCACCTCGAGCATCGCGCTGGAGGGATCGCCGCGGTAGTCCGAGCCCATCTTGTCGATCTCGTCGATCATGAGCAGCGGGTTGTTGGAGCCGGCGTCGCGGAGGGCGCGCACGATCGTGCCGGGCATCGCGCCGATGTACGTGCGGCGGTGGCCGCGGATCTCGGCCTCGTCGCGCACGCCGCCGGCGGAGATCCGCTCGAAGTTGCGGCCCATCGCCCGGGCGATCGACTTGCCCAGCGACGTCTTGCCGACGCCGGGCGGCCCGACGAAGCAGAGGATCGAGCCGCGGGCGTCGGGCTTCAACTGCCGGACGGCGAGGAACTCGAGGATCCGCTCCTTGATCGGGTCCAGCCCGAAGTGGTCGGCGTCGAGCACCGAGCGCGCGTGCGCCAGGTCGAGGTCGTCGACCGTGCGGTCGTTCCACGGCAGCGAGACGATCCACTCGAGGTAGTTGCGGATCACCCCGTGCTCGGCCGAGGCCTGCGGGATCGACTCGAGGCGGCGCAGCTCGCGGTCGGCCTGCGTCGCGACCGCCTCGGGCAGCTCGAGCGCATCGAGCTGGTCGCGCAGGTCCGCGACCTCCGCCTCGACCGGATCGCTCTCGCCGAGCTCCTCCTGGATCGCCTTGAGCTGCTGGCGCAGGACGTACTCGCGCTGGCCCTTCTCGAGCTCGGACTGGACCTGCGACTGGATCTCCGACCCGATCGAGATGACCTCGAGCTCGCGGGCGAGGATCTCGACGAGCCGACGCAGGCGCGCTGAGAGGTCGGTCTCCTCCAACAGCGCCTGCTTCTCGGCCGAGCTCAGGCGCAACGAGCCGGCGATGAGGTGGCTCAGCGCGACGGCGTCCTCGATGTTCGCGACCGCGAGCTGCAGCTCCTCCGGCAGGTACGGGACCGCCTCGACGATCCGCGAGAACGTCTCCTGGACGTTGCGCTGCAGCGCCGTGAGCTCGGGCGTGGGTGGGTCCGAGACGCCGGTGTCCGGCGCCTCCTCGATCTGCGCGGCGAGGTAGGGCGTCGTGTGCTCGTAGGGACCGACCCGCACGCGCGCGCCGGCCTGCACGAGCAGGCGCAGCGTCCCGTCGGGCACCTTGAGCATCCGGGCGATCTGCCCGACCACGCCGACGTCGTAGAGCTGGTCCGGCCCCGGGGTGTCGAGCTCGGGCTCGCGCGAGGCGACCATGACGAGCCGGCGGTCGCCGGCGAGCACGTCGTCGACGAGCTTGATCGAGCGCTCCTGGCCGATCGCCAGCGGGATCATCGTGTCGGGCACCGGGACGGTGTCGCGCAGCGGCAGCACCGGCAGGACCCCCGACAGCGGCTGGTCGCTCGCCCCGACGGCGATCTCCTGGTCGGTCCCCGGATCGGCGACGATCTCGATCATGCGTCGCCCTCGTGCGAGATGGGCACGTTGCGCCGCGCGCGGCGCGGCTGCTCGAGCGGCAGCTCGACCCGCAGGATCCCGTCGCGGTACGTCGCGCGCGCCTCGTCGGCCACGACGTCGGCGCCGAGCTGCACGACCCGCCGGAACGGGCCGGTGCCGATCTCGACCTGCTGGTACGCGCGCCCCTCGGCCTCGACCGGAGCGCGGGCGCCGGCGAGGATCAGCTCGCGGCCGCGGATCTCCAGCCCGACCTGGTCGATGTCGACCCCGGCGAGCTCGGCGTGCACGACGGCCCGCGGTGCGCCCGCGTCCTCGCCGCTCGTCGGCGTCTCGTAGAAGACGTCGACCGCCGGCTCGAAGCCGACCCGGCGCACGCGGCCCAGGCCGCGATCCAGCACGCCGCCGAACAGCTCGTCCATCTCGCGGCGCATCCGCTCGAAGTTGGCGAAGAGGTCGCCCTCCCGGGAACGCATGGACGGAATCTACCCCGCGGCCGGTCCCGGTCCCCGTGCGCCGCCGCCAACCCGCACGGGGTCGTGGGTCGACGTGCGGGCTGGGGCCCGCGATCCCAGAAGCGTCAGCGGTCATCGTGGGACGCCCGCACCCCGCCGCCAACCGCGCGGGGTCGTGGGTCGACGTGCGGGCTGGGGCCCGCGATCCCCTTTCTCAGAGCTCGTAGACCGCGTCGGCGTGGCCCATCTCCACGGGCACCTCGCCGGCGGCCTCCGTCGCGCGCTGGAGCGCGACCTCGCGGTTCTCCTCGTCGGAGATGTGGATGAGCACCGCGCGGCCGACGTTCGCGCGGCGCGCGTGGTCGCCGGCCTCCTGCGCGGTCAGATGGCCGCGCGGACCGGCGCGCTCGGGCCGGGGCAGCGTCGCCTCGACGAAGAGCAGGTCGGCGCCCTGGGCGAACTCGACGAGCTCGTCGTTCGGGGCACAGTCCGAGCCGTAGACGAAGCGGCCCCCGGTGACCGTCGAGGTCACCTCGATCGCGTAGGCCGGCAGGAAGTGCGGGACGGCGCCGAAGCGCAGGCGGAACGGACCGACCTCGAGGGTCGCCGTCGGGTCGTACTCCGACGTGCGGAACGCGCGCTCGACGAGGTCCGGCATCCCCCACGCGGTCATCACCGTGCGCATGACCTTCGAGCCGCCGGGCGGCAGGTGCAGGTATGGGCGCGCGGGGTGGTCGGTGCCCGGCCACGGCGGGACGGGCACCGGCTGCTGGCGGGGCGCGAAGACCAGCGCGTAGCTGTAGGGCACGAGGTCCAGCGTGTGGTCCGCGTGGCAGTGGGAGATGACGCAGGCGTTCAGCGACGTGTAGTCGATGTGCTGGCGGAGCTTCCCGAAGACGCCGTTGCCGCACTCCATGAGGAGCCGGAAGTCGCCCTCCTCGAGGAGGTAGCCGCTGCAGGCGCCGTCGACGTCCTGCCAGGCCGGCGACTTGCCGAGGATGGTCACCCGCAACGTGCTCGCCTCTCCACGATCGCGTCAGTGTAGGACCCCGCCGCGCGCCCACGCCGCGCGGCACGCCGCCGTGCCCCGCCCGGACGTCGCGGTGGCGATGCCGCGCGGCCCCGGAACGCGGACGGGCCGCGCTTGCGGCGCGGCCCGTCGGAGGCGATGGCCGCGAGCGGCCGGGCGCGAGTCAGGCGGCGGCGAGCGCCGTGTCGCTGTAGACCTCGCCCGCCTCGGCCTTCGCCACGAGGGAGGCCGGCGGCTCGAAGCGCTCGCCGTACTTCTCGGCGAGCTCCCGCGCCCGGGCGACGAAGCCGGCGGGGCCGGTGGCCTCGTCGGCGCCCTCGGGCGTGTAGCCGTTGATGTACTGCAGCACGCCACCGGTCCAGGCCGGGAAGCCGATCCCGAAGATCGAGCCGATGTTCGCGTCGGAGACCGTCTCCAGGACGCCCTCGTCGAGGCACTTCACGGTCTCGATCGCCTCGGCGAAGAGCATCCGCTCCACGAGGTCGGTCAGCGGGACGGTGACGGGGTCGACGCCCGCCTCCGGCGTGTGGACCGGGAACAGCTCGGAGAGGCCCTTCCAGATCCCCGTCCGCTTGCCGTTCTCGTCGTACTCGTAGAAGCCCGCGCCGCGGAGGCGGCCGGGGCGACCGGCCTCGATCATCTTGTCGATGACGTCGAAGGCGGCGTGGTGCGGGATCTCCTGGCCCTCGGCCTCGAGGGCCTCCTTCGTGGCCGTGCGGATCTTCACCATGAGCTCCATGTTCAGCTCGTCGGTGAGCTGCAGCACGGGCGCCGGGTAGCCGGCCTTCGAGGAGGCGCGCTCGATCGTCATCGGCGGCACGCCCTCGGCGAGGAACGCGATGCCCTCGTTGACGAAGGTCCCGATGACGCGGCTCGTGAAGAAGCCGCGGCTGTCGTTGACGACGATCGGCGTCTTGGCGATCTGCTTCGCGAGGTCCAGCGCCTTCGACAGGACGTCGTCGGAGGTCTTCTCGCCCTTGATGATCTCCAGCAGCGGCATCTTGTCGACCGGGCTGAAGAAGTGCAGGCCGATGAAGTCCTCAGGGCGCGAGACGCCCTCGGCGAGGCCGGTGATCGGCAGCGTCGAGGTGTTCGAGCCGAGGACGGCGTCGGGCTTCAGGAACGGCTCGATCTCGGCGAACACCTGCGCCTTGACCTTCGGGTCCTCGAAGACGGCCTCGATGACGAGGTCGGCGTCCTGGGCCTTCGACGGATCGTCGGTGGCGGTGATCCGCGCGAGGAGGGCGTCGCCCTTCTCCTGCGTGACCTTGCCGCGCTCGACGCCCTTGGTCACGAGCTTCTCGGAGTAGCCCTTGCCCCGGTCCGCGGCCTCCTGCGAGACGTCCTTCAGGACGACC
>JALRCL010000409.1 GCA_023268575.1 Patulibacter sp. | reverse complement strand
CGAGGGTGCTGCGGAGCTGGACGACGGCGGCGCGCATGCGGACCCGGCAAGCCGAGGACCGGACTGACTGACGGGTCAATCGACGCCACCCATCCTAGCCGGTGCCGGCAGACCGGTCACCGTCGATCGCCCGTGCGATCTCGCGGCGGACGAGCTCGCCGTGGATCGCCCCGACGAGCTCGCGCAGGGGATCGACCGCCCCGAGCATGAGGTCGACGGCGTGGTCGACGTCGAGATCCTCGTCGACGAGCCGGCGCAGGAAGGTCGTCGTCTCCTCGCGGACGAGCGGGGCGAGCGCCTCGTAGTAGCGCAGGACGTCGTAGGCGGTGAACCCGATCTCCTCGCCGAAGCCCGTGGCGCGAAAGCGCAGGATCGCCTCGACGATCCGCACCTCCTCGGCTGCGTAGCCCTCCGTACCCGAGCCGAGCACGCCGAGCTCGGCGAACTTGTCCAGGAGCGGCGCGGGCACTCCGGTGCGTGCGATGAGCGCGTCGCGCGGCTCGACGTCGAGGTGCCGGCGGACCTCGGGACGCGTCCGGACGCGATCGAGGATCTCGCCCTCGCGCGCCAGCAGCCGGCCCGCGTGGGCCGCCCCCTCGCCGTCCAGCAGCTCGCGGATCGCCCGCAGCGGCATGTACCGCTCCTCCTGCAACCGCTTGACCAAGCGGATCCGGTCGACGAACCCCGGCGGGTACCAGGCCATGTTGCGCGACGTCCGCACGACGCCCGGCTCGCCCGGCTCGGGCTCGAGCAGCCCCTCGCGGAGGTAGTGCTTCACGGTCGCCGGGCTGACGCCCGCGCGTTCGGCGAGGTCGGCCATCTTCAGCAGGCCGTCGGTGTCGATCGGGGTCGCCATCGCGTCGCGGCGAGGGTACATCCCTGGGGCAAGCGAGAGGTGCAACCTCCTACTTCCCGCCCGCTGCGCGCTGGCCCCGGGGCGCCCGACGGGTTGTCGATAAGCCCGAGAAGTCGACCACCTCGGTCTCGCCCCGAGCCCCAGGTGTCGTGCCTTATGGCCCGTGGGCAGGGCGATCGCGCGGCACCTGCCGGTCGGGGGCGCGCGGCGCGGGATTCTGGAGCGCGGCGGGGCGCCCCAGGGGCCCACCCGGTCGGTCCGGACGCCTCGGGGGACGCTGCTCCACCCCCGTCGAGCCCGTTGGCCGCCGCGTGCCCACGGCCCCCGGGCGGGCCGTCGGCACCCGCGGCCACGGCCGCGGGGACGGCTCCGGGACCGGCGCTCGGCGGCGGGGCGCGGACGCTCGCCCTCGACCCGCACCGCTCGCCCGACGCCGACGACCACCCGGGGGAGGACTCGCGAACGCCGGGAGCCGCAGGCCGACGGCCCCGCCGGCGGGGGCCCGCCGGTCCCTCCGGCGGCCGCGGCGGGGCGCGCCCGCCGCCCGCCGAGGCCGGTGCGCCGGCCGGCCGGCCGCGTGCCGGCCGCCCGCCGGCACGGACGGCCGCGAGGGTGGGAGCTAGGGTCGGCGCGAGGAGGACCGCGAGGGTCCTCGCCCGGGGTGGCGCGGGTGCGGCCGGGCGGCAGGCCGCGACCCCGTGCGCGACGGCGCCCGGATCGCCGCGAGCGACGGTCGACGCGCGGGCGGGCGACCGCGCGCACCGCCGGGCGGACGGCGGCGGCCCGGCGCGCGATCCTGCGCGGACCGCCGCCCGCGAGGGTGCTCGCGTGCGTGCGTGGACGTCGGCGCGACCGCCCGCGGGTCCGCGCGGCGGGCCGGTCGTCCGCCCCACGGCGCGCGCGGGGCGCCGGCCGGGTCACCGGGAGCGCGACCGGCGGCCCGGGGGACGGATCGCGCGGTCGACCGGGCGCGTGCGCAGCCGCGGGGGCGACCGGACGACCGGCGGCCCCGCCGCGCGACCGGCGGGTCGCACGGCCGCCGGGGCGGCGGTCCGGCCGGATGGAGCGCCGGGCGGCGGAGCGTCCCGCCGGCCGGGTGCGCGCACGATCGCCCGGTCCACCGACCGCGGCGCGGCGCGGGCGGGCGGGCGACCGGTCCGGCGGACGGCGCCGCGAGCGACTGGCCGGCCGTGCGAGCGACCGCCCGTGGGGTCGGCCGGAGGCGCGAGCCGCCGGACGGCCGGCGCGGCGGTCCGCCGGTCGACCGGGCGCCGGACCGGGGGCGCGCCCGGCCGGACCGGCGGGCGGGGAGGCGACCGCGCGATCGTCGGGAAGGAGGTCCGGCGTCGGGGACGAACTCCCCCTCGACCAGGGTCCGGGCGCGCGGAGATCCGCCGCCCCCGCCCTTCGCCCCGACCATGAGGACGCACACCCGATGACCCGCGTGATCGCCGTCGCCAACCAGAAGGGCGGCGCCGGCAAGAGCACCGTGACCGTGAACCTCGCGGTCGCCCTCGGCCAGGCCGGCCGCTCGACCCTCGTCGTCGACGTCGACCCGCAGTTCGACTCGACCGCGATGCTCGGCCACGCCCCCGAGGAGGCGCCGGCGACGATCGCCGACGTGTTCCTCGGCGAAGCCGAGGCCGCCGACGCCCTGCTGCGCGACGCCGCCCCCGGGGTCGACCTCCTCGCCGGCGACGGCCGGATGGCCGACGTCGAGCTCACCCTCGTCTCGCAGGTCCGGCGCGAGGAGTTCCTCGCCGAGGCCCTGACCGAGGTCGTCGACGCCTACGACATCGTGCTGCTCGACTGCCCGCCGAACCTCGGCTTGCTGACGGTCAACGCGTTCCTCGCCGCCGACGAGGTGCTCGTGCCGATCTCGATGATCGACCGCAACGCCTACAAGGGTGCCGCGACCCTGCTGCGGACGCTCGACACGCTGCGGCGCCGTCGCGTCGACGTCGCGACCCTCGGCCTGCTGCGCAACAACGTCGACCCGCGGCGCAACACGTACCAGACGCTGAACGACGCGCTCCCCGCGCTCGACGCCCCGCTCCTGGACGCCGAGATCCCGATGCGCTCGGGGTTCCACGACGCGACGACCGAGGGCATTCCCCTCGTCCTGCGCAAGCCGGACGGCCGCGCCGCACAGGCGTTCCGCGAGCTCGCCCGCGAGATCGAGGCGCGCACCGTCGCGCCGGCCGCGCCCCTGGCGGAGGCGGCCTGATGGCGCGCCTGAAGCTCTCCCCCAGCGGCCTCCGGGGCCCGCTGGACCTCGTGGCCGAGCCCGAGGCCGCCGCCGAGCCCGAGGCGCCGCGGATCGCCGCCGTGCCGCCGGCGACGCCGAAGGCCCCGCGCCGCCCGACGATCGTCGCGCCGGTCGCCGAGACGCCCGCCGCCCCCGCGACGACGAAGCCGGCGCCCGCCGTGACGCCCGAGGCGGCCACGCCCGAGGCCGTGACGCCGGAGCCGCCCGAGGCCGCGACGCCGGAGGCCATCGCTCCGGAGCCGGTCGCCCCGGCGGCCCCCGCCTCGGCGCTCGTCGGCGACCTGCCGGCGTGGGCGACGGACCTCGACCGTGACGCGCTGCAGCCCGGGCGGCTCCTCGGCCGGCCGAAGCAGACCGCGCTGATCCTCGACCGCGAGCTGTCGGCCCGCGCCGACGCGCTCGTCGCCGCCACCGGCCCGCGGGTGACGTTCGCGGCGCTCGTCACGGCGATCGTGCACTTCCACCTCCCGGCGGACGGCGGCGACGCCGCCCGGACGATCGGCGCCTACCGCCGTCGGCGGCTCGAGTCGCTCGAGCAGCCCTGGGAGGAGCGCAACGCCCGCATCCCCGAGGCCCTGCGCGACGGCCTCGACGACGTCGTCGCCGGCGCCACGGGCAAGGTCGCCGCGGTCCGCCGCTCGACGCTCGTCAACGCACTGCTCGACGCGCACCTCCCGTCCGACGCCGACGGCGCCGCGCGCCTCGTCACGCGGATGGAGATGGTCCGCGGCGGCGCCTTCCTCGAGCTCTGAGGGGGGACGAGGGGGCGGGCCCCAGCCCGTGCGTCGGCCGTCACGACCCACGGGCACGGGTCGGCCGGGCACGGACGTCCCGCCGTGACCGCTGCCGCTCCACCGAGGGGCGGGCCCCAGCCCGTGCGTCGGCCGTCAGAACCCACCCGACCGCTGACGCTCCAGGGCGATGCCCGTCC
>JALRCL010000330.1 GCA_023268575.1 Patulibacter sp. | reverse complement strand
CGTCGTCGAAGAGCGCACGCGTTGTGCTCGGCAGTGCACCACCATCCGCCGCGGCGGTTAGGAGCATCCGCAAGGTCAACGGGCTCGCAGCGAGTTGCTCGAGATGCCGCTCGGCGACCTCTCGGAGGAACCCGTCAGCATCGAGGCCATCCATCTCCGCAGCGACGTGCGCGTCGGCAACGGAAAGCGGAGCGAGCCGCAACACCCGCGGCTCGGTACCGAGCGCCTCAGCGAGGTCATGCTCGAACCCGGGGAGCCACTCCGCCGACCGACACGAGATCCGCAAGCGCAGGCCGGCGAGCGCCGCAGCAGGAACGTCCTCCAGGGTCTGCAGGAACCGGCGATGGAATCCCTTGACGTGGAGCAGCGCCTCGTCGAGACCATCCAGATAGAGCAAGAACGGCCTCCCGCTGCCGAGCCACGCGCGCCATGCGGACGAGTCGACGATCGCCGCGATGAGCGACGCGCCGTCGTCGTACGCCCCCAAGTCGACCCGGTGCGCGTCGAGGTCGTCCCTCCTCGCTCGGCGGACGGCATCCTCGATCGCGTAGCTCTTGCCGAGTCCCGGCTCGCCCAGCAGGATGAGGCAGGCGTCCTCACCGGCAAGATCGTCGGTGCCCGCTGACGTCTCCGCGCCGGCGCGTTCGAAGAAACCGTCGACCGGCCGCTGGCTGTTCTCGATCCAACGCCGGTCCCATGGGTAGCGCTTCCGTCGACGCTGTGAACCCGTCCGGGACACGACGCTCGCATTGTCTTGCATCGGCTTGCGCCCAGGCAAGACCAAGCGCGATGCGCGCTCGCCGCCGACGCCAGCCGACAGGCGTGTCTCGATCCCGCCGGCACCCCGTATAGAAGGAGGCTATGGCCGAACCCGTGGCGTTGGCCACCAGCGACGAGAAGGCGCTACGGCGTGCCCTCGAGGATCGTCAGTCGTGGCCGGTGCTCGCCGAGCGGCTCCGCAGCGCGAACAGCGAGGTGCTGAGCCGGTTGAGCACGGCGTTCGCGTACGACCTCGTCGAACCAGAGCACGCCCAGCGACGGCGCAGGGTCGGCATCTACGCCCCGGTCATCGAGGCCGGCGACTCCGCGTATCCGCCGCGACTCCGCGATGTCGAGCCGGACACCTGGGCGGCGTGGAGCGCTGCCCGAAACACGGTGGACGATCCCGCCGTACGCGCTCGCATCGACGACCTGCGCTACCTCGCAGAGGGCCCACGGCGTCACGCCCACGATCGGAGCGCAGCGCACGCTCTACAGGTGCTCGCCGCGCGCGATGCGTGGGAGCCACTGGAGCGAGCCGACTGTCTCGTGCGCGCGATCGAGATCCTCACGGAGCTCAACGACCAGGCTGCCCGCAACGAAGCATGCACGCTAACGATGGCGTGCATCGACGAGATGCTCGAGTCGCAGCCGCATCCAGGCCCGCCGCTTCGACTCGTACGCGCGCTCACACGCATCAAGCCGACGAACCGTCCCGACGACTTCGGTGGCATCGTCGATCGCGCTGTGGCCCGCTTCGAAGGCAGTCCGGCGTACGACGGAGCGTTGGAGGTGGCCCAAGCCGCAGCCGCCGACCCGGCACGTCGGGAGACGATACGCAGACGACGCGTGCAGGCCCGACGCGAGGCGGCAGCATTGAAGGATGGTCTCGCCAAGGCCTCCGCCCTGCACGACGCTGCCGAGATGGCCCGACGGTACGGGTTCTCTGACGAGGCTGGTGCCCTCCTCCATGAACTTCAGGAGTTGCCGATCGACGACGAGGAGTTCGAACGCTTCACGGCCGAGACCGAACTGCCATCGGCCGAAATCGACGCCGAGATCGACCGCGTCGCCGGCACAGGCGCCTCGGGCTTCGGAGACGCCCTAAGACGGATCGGTTCGTACGGCCCACCAAGCGGCTCCGATGCTGAGATCGATCTCGAACTGGACAAGCAGGACCGAGACTTCCCTCATGTCGATCTCAACACGACAGATCGTGCTCGTCCTCGACGACGGCCCGGAAATCGCTGTCGTTGGTGTGCGACCTGCCGACAGCGGAGACTTCTTCGCCATCGACGGCCGATGGCAGGCCGACCTCCGGACCGTACTGGCAACAGGTGTCGAAATCGATGCCCGGCGCCAAGCAACTGACGGACTCGCGCTCCGCGCGAGGGCCTCGTAGACCAGACGGGGATGTCGACCGGCCGAAGTTCGGCTCCAGAAAGTTTCAGAAATATTTGTTACGTTGGTTCGGAATGGCTGGCCCGACCATCCGCCACCGGCCGTTGCGCCCGGGCGTCGACGACAACATCTTCGTGCATCGCGAGGTCGCCGAGCGAGAGCTGCGCGAGGCGGTGACCACCGGCGAGAACGTGCTGCTGCTCGGCCTGCCCGGCGCCGGCAAGTCGACGCTCTTGAACTGGCTCGTCGCGGAGCTCGAGGCCGACGGTCGTCCGGTCGCGCAGGTCCAGGCGTCGCTCGCGCACGACGTGCACGAGTTGCTCGCCCTGATCGACGCCGAGCTCCCCCCGGTGTTCGTACCGGCACCCGGAGCACCGTTCGACGACATCGATCCAGCTGATCTGCTCGTCCGCCGCGAGCGCCACCCGTTGCCCGAGGTCGTCCGACTCGCGCGGGAGATCAAGGCGCTCGAGCGGCCCGAGCCGGCGATCGTGGTGCTGGACGAGCTCTACGACCCGCAAATCGCGCAGGACCTCTTCGCTCGTGCGCGCGACGCACTCTGGGCGACCGGCCATCAGTGGGTGCTGGCCGCACGTCCGGAACAGGAGGCCGACCTCACCCGACCGCCGGCCGGCGCGTTCTGGCCTCACCGCGTTCCGGTCATGGCGATGGATCAGCTCGAGGCCGCCGAGCTGCTGCGCAAGCGCGGCATCGACCCGGACGCGGTCCCGCAACGCCTGCGCTCGGCGTGGCGCGGCGTCACGCCCCGCGAGGCACTCGTACGCGCCACCGATCCGCGCGGCCCGAACCTGCAGCACGAGGCCGACGAGTTCGACGATCACTGGGCGCAGGCGACGCCGAGCTCCAGCAAGGCAATGCTCCTGGACGCCCTGGTGGCCCTCGACCGACCGGTCGCTGCCGACGACCCCGAGCTCGCCCAGCGCGTGGGGTGGTCGCGGGCCTACACCCAACGCCTGCTCAGAGAACTCGTCGACAGCGGAGAGGTCCAGACCACGACCGAGCGGCGGACCACGCCGGGTCGCCCGAAGACCCTCTACCGCGCCCCGACGGTGCCGGAGTCCCGATGACCATTGACCTCGCTGCGGTACGACGCGCGCTCAGGGACGCCTCCCGCGACGCTGACCGCGCACGACTGTTCGTGCGCTCGGAAGACCTCCTCGGACCGGCGCCGGAACGTCCCGAGCAGCGCCTGATGCACGCACTGCGCCACGAACCCCGAGCACGGATCACGGTCCGCGGACCGGCCGGCTCGGGCAAGACCAGCCTCATCGTCCACGTCCTGGGCCACCTCGCCGCGTTCCGCGGCCAGGCACCGCACCACATCGCCATCCGCCTCCCGGTCGGCGCGAACCCGGCAGCGTTCGAGACGCCCGAGGCCTTGCACCACGCGGTCCTCGATGGCCTCCTCGAAGCTCTCCAGGACCGCCAGGGCACCGGCGGCCCGTTCAGCTCCGGCGTCGACCTCCAAGAGCTCGCCGCCGTGGTCGCCGACACCACCACCACGACCCTGCGAACGGGCAGCACCACGGTGCAGGGCTCTGCCCAAGCTCCGTTCCTGGCGGGCTCGGTCGGCCGCACCGTCCAGGACGAGGCCCGGGCCCTCCAGACCGCGACCTCGACCCGGGCACGGATCGAGGCGCTCCAGCGAGCCCTGCGGGCCATCAATGCCCATCAGTGGGTCGTCGCTGTGATCATCGACGACACCGAGCACTTCGCGACCGGCAACGCCGTCGCCGAGGACGAGGGCGTTCGCGCGCTCTACCGGGCGATCTCGTCCCTCGCCGAGCTGGACCTCCAGCTGATCGTCGGATTCCACCCGAAGTTCGACGAGGTCCCCGGCGTGGCGGAGATCGTCCAGCGCAGCGCCTTCGACACCATCGACGTTGCTGCGCTGCCGCCTCGCGACAACTCCCTGACGCCGATCCTCGACCGCCGTCTGGAGC
>JALRCL010000297.1 GCA_023268575.1 Patulibacter sp. | reverse complement strand
CAGGCCGTCCTGGGCGACGACGTCGGGACCCGCTCCCTGCCAGCGGTACGTGGCGGCCGTCGTCGAGCTCGAGCCCTCGCTGGCCCGCACGTGCTCGTAGGCGACGGTCAGGTCGATCCCGGTCCGGTAGTCCTCGACCAGGACGTCGCCGGCGGCGCCGGCGGGCGGCGCCGCGACCGCGAAGGCCGCCGTCGCCAGCAGGCAGGGCGCGACCGTCCGGAGGAGGGCGTGGCGGGGCATGCCACGACGCTAGGCCGGCTCACGCACGCCGAGAACGGCGGAACGTCTTCGCTGCCTGCGACCTTCGTCGGAGCCGGCGCGCCCCCGACCGGGGCAGCCTGGCTCAGGCGTCGCCGGCTCCGGGGACGACGAGCCCGCTCTCGTACGCGTAGACGACCGCCTGCACCCGGCTGCGCAGGCCGAGCTTCGCCAGGACGCGCGTGAGGTGCGTCTTCACGGTCGCCTCGGCGAGGAAGAGCGCGTCGGCGATCTCGCCGTTGGACTTGCCCGACGCGAGCTCGCGCAGGACGTCGAGCTCACGCGGCGTCAGCTCGTCGAGCGCCGTGCGCAGCTCGGGGCGCCCGGCCCGGCCGACGTGCTGCTCGATGAGGCGCCGGGTGATGCCCGGGGCGAGCAGCGCCTCGCCGCGCGCGACGGTGCGCACCGCGTCGGCGAGCCGGTCCGGCGCCCCGTCCTTCAGCAGGAAGCCGGCGGCGCCCGCGCGGAGCGCCTCCACGACGGCCTCGTCGGCGTCGAACGTCGTCAGCACGAGCACCCGTGCGCGACTGCCGGCGGCCGCGAGCCGCCGGGTGGCGGCGATCCCGTCCAGGCGCGGCATCCGGACGTCCATGAACACGACGTCGGGGCGCGTCGCGAGGGTCACCTCGACGGCCTCGGCGCCGTCGCTCGCCTCGCCGACCACGCGGAGGTCGTCCTCCGCCTCGAGGATCGCCCGCAGCCCCGCGCGGAGCACCGCCTGATCGTCCGCGAGGACGAGCTTCAGCGGCGGCGCGTCGGAGCGCGGATCGAGGCTCGCCACGGGCCCGATCGTACCGGCGCGTCCCGGGTCAGAAGCGCATCCCGCCGCCGCCCGGGCCGCCCCAGCGGGTGGTGACGACCTTCTGCCGCGTGTAGAAGCGGAAGGCGTCCTCGCCGTTGGCCGACAGGTCGGCGTCGATCGAGTCGTTCCAGCCCCCGAACGGCATCCACGCGATCGGCGCAGCGACGCCGACGTTCACCCCGAGCATGCCGGCGTCGGCCTCGTAGCGGAACCGGCGTGCGGCGGCCCCGGACTCCGTGAAGAGCACGGTCGAGTTGCCGTAGCGGCTCGCCGCCGCGAAGGCGAGCGCCGCGTCGAGGTCCGGGACGCGGACGACCGCGAGCACCGGACCGAACAGCTCCTCCGTCGCGACGCGGTGCTCGGCCGGGACGGCGTCGAGGATCGTCGCGCCGAGGTTCGCGCCTCCCGCGCCCGGGTCCGCGGTGCGACCGTCCAGGACGACCCGCACGCCGTCGCGCTCCGCCGCGTCGACCTCGCCGACGAGCCGGTCGCGCGCGGCGGCGTCGATCACGGGGCAGACGTCGGTCTCCGCGTCGCCGCCCGGCCCGCTGCGCAGCGCCGACGCCGCGTCGCGGATGAGCGCGAGCGACCGGTCCTGCTCCTCCGTCGTGCCGACGAGGACCGCGACCGAGCCCGCCATGCAGCGCTGCCCCGCCGCGCCGAACGCCGAGCCGACGACCTGCGCGGGCATGAGCTTCGGATCGGCGTCGGGCAGGACGATCATCGCGTTCTTCGCACCGCCGAGCGCCTGGACGCGCTTGCCGTTGGCGGTCGCGCGCGTGGCGACGTGGCGGGCGGTCCGCGCCGAGCCGACGAAGCTGATCGCGTCGATCCCGGGGTGGTCCAGCAGGGCGTTCACCACGTCGTGCGCGCCGTGCACGAGGCTCACGATCCCGGCCGGCAGCTCGTCGATCCCGGCGAGCAGTTGGACGATCCGCTCCGACGCCAGCGGGTCCTGCTCGGAGGGCTTGAGGAGCACCGCGTTGCCCGCCACCAGCGCGTAGGGCAGGAACCAGAGCGGGATCATCACCGGGAAGTTGAACGGCGTGATCGCCGCGACGACGCCGACCGGCTGGCGGTGCAGCTCGGCGTCGACGCCGGTGCCGATGCCCTCGAGCGTCTGGCCCTTCAGGTGGTGCACGCCGCCCATCGCCGCCTCGACGGACTCGATGCCGCGGCCGACCTCGGCCAGCGCGTCGTCGAAGGTCTTGCCCATGTCCTGCACGACGAGGCGGGCGAGCTCCTCGCGGTGGCCGTCCAGCACGTCGCGCAGGCGGTAGAGGGCGCGAGCGCGGACCTGCGGGGCCGTGGCGCGCCAGGTGGCCTGCGCCTCGCGCGCCGCCGCGACGGCACGGTCGACCTCGGCGGCGCCCGAGAGCGGCACGCGCGCGAGCGGCGCTCCGGTCGCCGGATCGGTGGAGACCCGGTGCTCGTCGGCGAGCGCGTCGACCCAGCGGCCACCGACGAAGGACGGCAGGACGCGGGTGGCAGGCGGAGCGGTGACGTCGGGCATGGAAGGACTCGGTCGCGGGTCGGGCGGACGCTGCCCCTCCACGGTGACGCAGCGCGGCGTCCGCCGCGGCGGACGAGCCGTCCCGAGCCCGATGCGCGCGCCCGACGTTCTGTCCGGGGAGCGGGCACGGCGACGCTCGGCCGCTGTGCGACGATCGACCGTCGGCGGACCCGATGACCGACCCCGACGCGCCCACGAGTCCCGCACCGGCGACCCCTCGCCATCACGTGCTGACGGCGGTCGCCCTCGGAGGCGCGCTCGGCACGCTCGCGCGCGCCGGCCTCGCCGAGGCCCAGGGGCACGATCCGTCGACCTGGCCGTGGGGGACGCTCGCCGCGAACCTCGTCGGCACGTTCCTCCTCGGCTGGTGGACGCTGCGCCTGACGCACCGGCCCGACCTCGATCCGCGCTTCCGGCCCTTCCTCACGACCGGGGTCTGCGGTGGGCTGACGACCTTCTCGACCCTGCAGCTGGAGCTCGTGCGACAGCTCGACGACGGCCGTTGGGCGCTCGCCGGCGCCTACGGCGCGGTGACGCTGGCGGGCGGGCTCCTGACGGCGGTCGCGGGGCACCGGGCCGCGCGCGCCTGGCACCGGCGCGGGACGGGGGTGGCATGAGCGTCCTGCTCTGGACCGGCGTGGCGGTGCTCGGTGGCGCCGGCGCGGCGCTGCGCCTGCTCGTCGACACGCGGGTCCGCGCGCACGTGCCGGCGCCGTTCCCCGCCGGCATCCTCGTCGTGAACGTCTCGGCCTCGCTCGTGCTCGGCCTCGTGAGCGGGCTCGCGCTGTCCCACGACGCGTCGCTGCTGCTCGGCACGGCGTTCGTCGGCGCCTACTCGACCTTCTCGACCTGGATCGTCGACGTGACGGGCGCCGTCCGCGACCGCCTGCTCGCGGTGGCGGTCGGCAACCTCGTGGCGAGCATGGTCCTCGGACTCGCGGCAGCCGCGGCCGGGCGCGCGATCGGGATCGCGCTCGCCTGACGCCGCGATCCGACCCCGTCCTCGACGCAGGAGGGACCATCCGGCTCCGGACCGGTGGACGGGACGACCCGGGCACGGCTCAGGCACGGGCGCGCGCCGGTGGAGGGGACGACCTCCGGGCACGACCGGCGCCGACGCCCGCGCTCCGTTCGCGGCGCTGGACCCCCGTTCCGACCGGGCGTAGGATCTGCGCATGGGAGAGCGCCGGAGCGGTGGGCCACGTCTGCGCGGGACGGTCGCGGTGCTCGCCGCGATCGTCCTCGGTGCCGTCGTCTCACCGGCCGCACGGGCGGCCGAGCCGCTGCGGGTGCCGTGGGACGTGACGGCCTTCGTCGGCGGCGGGGCGAGCCCCGACACGGCGCCGGGGACGAACGACTTCTCCTGCAAGCCGGCGCCGGGCACGCGCCCGGTGGTGCTCGTCCACGGCCTGGCAGGGACCCTCGGGACGAACTGGGCGACGATGGCGCCGCTGCTGAAGAACAACGGCTTCTGCGTCTTCGGGCTGACCTACGGCAAGACGCTCGGGTTCCCGCTGCTCGCCGGCTTCTCGCGGATGGAGGACAGCTCCGCCGAGCTCGCGTCCTTCGTGGACCGGGTGCTGCGCAGCACCGGCGCGGACAAGGTCGACCTCGTCGGCCACTCCGAGGGCACGGTCATGCCGCGCTGGTACCTCTCGTTCCGCGGCGGCGCGAAGAAGGTCGACAAGTACGTCCAGCTCACCCCGCTGTGGAAGGGGACGAACCTCGTGGGCCTCAGCGACCTGGCCGACGCCGCGGCGGGGCTCGGCCTGCCGGGCCGCCAGGTGGCCGAGCTGCTGCTCGGGCCGCTCTGCGGGTCGTGCGCGCAGTTCCTCCGCGGCTCGGACTACCTGAAGAAGGTGAACGCGGCGGGCCCCGCGATCCCGGGGATCACCTACACCGGCATCGCGACGAAGTACGACGAGCTCGTCACCCCCTACACGAGCGGCCTGCTCGACGCCCCGAACGTCACGAACATCACCCTCCAGGACGTCTGCCCGAACGACCTCTCCGAGCATCTGGCCGTCGCGTACTCGCCGAACGCCGCGCAGCTCGTGCTCAACGCCCTGGCCCCGGACCGGGCGCGGAAGGTCCACTGCGTCGCGATGACGCCGCTGGGGTACTTCGGCCCGGATCCGCAGGTCGGGCTCGACCCCACACCGGCGCCGAAGCCCACCACCGGGACGGACGACCGCGGCACCGCCGGCGCGCCGGTCGTGCGCCCGACCGGCTCCGCCGCGCGCTGCCAGGCCCCGCGCCGCCTGACGATCCGCGTGCGCCCGACGAACCGCCCGATCCGCACCGCCGTCGTCCGCGTCGGCACGCAGCGCGTGGCGACGCGCCGCGCGCCGGGCACCCGCGCCGCGCAGGGCCGCAAGGTCGCGACCGTCGACCTGCGCCGCCGCGCCGGGCGCACCGTCGTCGTGCGCACCACCGCCACCCTGAAGGCCCGGGACCGCCGTGGCCGCGTCGTGCGCGTCACCGACGTGCGGCAGTACCGGGTCTGCGCGGCGAGCTGAGCGCGACCCCGCGCTGCCTCCTCGGGCTCCCGGGGAGCGCCGCGCGCCGCGCCGCGCCACCGCGATCGGACACGCCGTCGGGCGCTGCATCGTCGAATGGTCCAATCGACTCAAGTCGACGCCCGAGGCGGTGGACGCAAATTCCGACCGTGAGTAGGTTCGGCCCATGGGAGAGCTCTGGAGCGGCTGTCGGCTGCGCGGGATCGTCGTCGCCCTCGCCGCGCTCGTGGTCGGCGCCGGCGTGGCGCCCGCCGCCCACGCCGCACCGTTGCCGGTTCCGTGGGGCCTGCCCGCGGCGCTCGGCAGCGGCGCCCGTCCCACCACCGCGCCCGGGACGAACGACTTCTCCTGCAAGCCCGCGCCGGGCACGCGCCCGGTGGTGCTCGTCCACGGCCTCGGCGGATCGCTCGGGACGAACTGGGCGACGATGGCGCCGCTGCTGA
>JALRCL010000215.1 GCA_023268575.1 Patulibacter sp. | reverse complement strand
GGCGCCCGAGGTGTTGCCGAGGTTGCGATGCGCGTTGAACGCCTCGACGTTGGTGTTGATGCGCAGAGACATGCGTCGATCTCCTTGATCGAACCGGGGTTGGCTGTCCGTCGGCGACGTCCGTGTCGCCGTTGCGTGCCTCCGCGGATTGCGCTCTCGAAGCGGTCCGTCGGTGGCGTTGGACCGGTGATCGGCGGGGCCCGCGGAACCTTGAGCCCGCGAACGAGATCGCCCTCCGCCCCGTGCTCCGCCCGCGCCCCAGAGCTCGGGACCGGGCCGCCGGGCCGCGATCCGGGCCGCGAGGCGGGAGCCCCTCCCGGTCAGTCCGCGCGGCGGCCGAAGCCGCCGCACAGCGCCCAGGCGCCGCGGTCGGCGCGGCGCGCGGCGTCGGCCGCGGCACGGGCCGCGCGGTTGGCGGCGGCGCCGCCGTCGCGCGACGGGACGCGGTACGGCCGGGCCCAGCCGGCCTCCAGGAGGGCGAGGTCCACGCTGCGCTCGTCGACGACGAGCTCGCGCACCGCCCGCCCGTAGCGGTCGCGGTCCTCGCCGCCCGGCCGGCGCAGGCGGACCTCGCGACCGGCGACGAGCCCGCGCAGGAAGCGCGTGGCCTGCGCTCCGCCGCACTCCGCGTGGCCGTAGCGGAGCCGCGAGGACTCGGGCGCGTCGACGAGCGCCAGGCGCACCGTGGTCGAGGCGCCCCCGGCGCGCACGTGCACGGTGTCGCCGTCCACGACCGCGGTGACCCGGCCCCGCTCGAGCGGGCCGTCGGGCCGCACCGCGCCACCGTCGGGCGCGTCGTCGCCGGGGTCGGCGAGCAGCGCCCCGGCGAGGAGCCCGAGCAGGACGAGAGCGGCGGCCGCCGCGCGCGAGACCGAGCGCATCGGACGCGCAAGCCTGCCAGGGCGCCCGGCGGCGTGGCTCAGCGGGCGAGCGCCGAGCGCACGTCGGTCCGTGCGAAGTCCTCGCCGACGAACAGCAGCGGCTCGTCTCGCGCGAGCGCCAGCGCGTACGAGAAGCAGTCGCCGTAGTTCAGCGCCGCGGCGTGGCGTCCCTTCCCGTACCGACGCCAGGCCGCTCGCGCGATCTCCGCCTGCTCGACGTCGACCGGCACGACGGCGACCTCGGCCCGGTGCAGGAGGAGATCCAGCTCGCGGCCGCCCGCCTCGCCGAGCCGCGACTCGAGGACGATTCCGGCCTCCAGCACGCCCGCCGCGGACAGCGCTCGCACCGGCGCGTCGGCGATCGCCCGCGTCAGGAGCGGACGTTCGGGCTCGTCCAGCAGGATCGCGACGAGCGCCGAGGTGTCGAGGACCATCAGCGCGGCAGGCCGACGTCGTCGTAGCCGAGGATCTCGTCGGCCGGGCGCGCGTCGACGACCGGCAGCCGCCCGCTGCGCTCCGCGATCGCGTCGAGCTCGGCGGCCAGGTCGCGGACGGGGCGCCGGCCCCGCACGCGCTCGAGGCGCTCGGCGATCGCCGTGCCCACGGCGGTCGTGAGCGTCTCGCCCGTCCGTGCCGCGAGCTCGCGCGCGCGGCGGTCGGTCTCGGGGTCCTTGATGTTGATGGCCATCGCGCGCTCCAGGGAGGCAGGTAGAACTTCAGGCAGATTCTACCTCAGCCGGTCGTGAGCACGGCCGTGCCGGTGTCGACCCCGCCGCGCCAACGACGACGGCCCCCGGTCCTCGCGAGGACCGGGGGCCGCCGGGAGGGGCGCCGAGCCGTCCGCAGGGCGCCCCTCGCGCGCGCCGCTCCCACCACGAAGCGACGTGCACCACGACCGCGTCCCGGGGGAAGGACCGTCACACCACCACCGGTGGCCGTGGAAGCTCTCGGGGGATGACGCGGCGAGCCACTGGCCGCCGCGCCCGTGGGCACCGCGTCGACCGAGGCCGGTGGCGGTGCCGTCGGGTCGAGCCGTGCGGTGCGGCGCGTCGAGCGAGGACGCGCCGCACCGCCGGCCGATGGCCTAGCGCAGGAGCGAGAGGACGCCCTGCGAGGCCTGGTTGGCCTGCGCGAGGATCGCCGTACCGGCCTGCTGCAGCACCTGGTTCTTCGTGAAGGAGACCATCTCCTGGGCCATGTCCACGTCACGGATCCGCGACTCGGACGCCGAGAGGTTCTCCTGGTACACGGAGAGGTGGTTCAGCGTGTGCTCGAGGCGGTTCTGGACCGCACCGAAGTTCGCCCGCGCCTGCGAGATGTTGTTGATCGCCGTGTCGATCGTCGCCACGGTCACCCCGGACAGGGTGGTCGCGCCGGCGATCGAGCCGAGCGAGCTGCCCAGCGAGATGAGCGCCACCGAGGTCGTCTCGGAATCGTTGGCGCCGACCTGGAACGTCACCGAGCCGGCAGCGTTCAGGAGCTTCTGGCCGTTGAACTCCGCACGGCTGCCGATGGCGCCCAGCTCGGTGGTCAGCTGCGTGACCTCCGAGTCGATCGCCGAGCGGTTCGTGGCGTTCAGCGTGCCGTTCTGGTACTGCACGGCGAGCGTGCGGACGCGCTGGAGGATCGAGTGGACCTCCGTCAGCGACCCCTCCGCCGTCTGCACCAGCGAGATCCCGTCCTGGGCGTTGCGACGCGCCTGATCGAGACCCCCGACCTGACCACGCAGCTTCTCGCTGATCGCCAGACCAGCGGCGTCGTCCGCAGCGCGGTTGATCCGCAGACCCGAGGACAGGCGCTCCATCGACTTGGCGGTGGCGCCCGAGGTGTTGCCGAGGTTGCGATGCGCGTTGAACGCCTCGACGTTGGTGTTGATGCGCAGAGACATGCGTCGATCTCCTTGATCGAACTGCGTGGTGGCTTGTCCGGCGGCGACATCCGTGTCGCCGTTGCGTGCCTCCGGGGACGCTCCTGAGGAGCGATCCA
>JALRCL010000171.1 GCA_023268575.1 Patulibacter sp. | reverse complement strand
TACGCCAGCGCGTAGACGAGCGCGGCGGTCAGCAGCCCGCCGACCAGCGCGCCGAGCGACGTGGCGACGTAGCCGCCGCCGATCACGAGGATCGCGATCAGCGCGCCGGTGTAGGAGCCGATGCCGAACCCGATGATGTCCGGGCTGCCCAGCGGGTTGCGCGTGAGGGTCTGGAAGATCGCGCCGCTGGCGCCGAGCCCGGCGCCCGCCACGAGCGCGCCCACGACGCGCGGCATCCGCCACTCCAGGACGATCCGCCGCAGGCCGTCGTCGCCGCCCCCGAGGAGGACCTCCCAGACCGACCCGAAGCCGGTCGGCGTGTCGCCGAGCGTCAGGGCGTAGGACGAGGCGAGCGCCGCGAGCAGCAGCAGGACCGTCACGACGAGCGCCGCGCGCACGTCGACGATCGCGTCCAGCGCGCCGAGCCGCACGCGGCGGAACCGCGTGGGCCAGACGGGGGCCGGGGCCGGCGCGCTCATGCGCCGCTGCCCGCCTTCCCGCGCCGGACGAGGTGGATGAGGACCGGCGCGCCGAGGAACGCCGTGACCACGCCGACCGGCAGCTCGCCCTCGACGACGACGCGGCCGACGACGTCGGAGACGACGAACAGCAGCGGCCCGAGGACGAGCGACGTCGGCAGCAGCCAGCGGAGGTCGGGCCCGACGATCGCCCGCGCGACGTGCGGCACGATGAGGCCGACGAAGATGATCGGCCCGACGGCCGCGGTGCTCGCGCCGCAGAGCAGGGTGATCGCGACGAACGCCAGCGCCCGGGTCCGGACGATCCGCGCGCCGAGCGTCCGCGCCAGGTCGTCGCCCAGCGCCAGGGCGTTCAGCGACCGCGCGAGCAGCAGCGCGAGCACGAGGCCGGCGGCGATGAACGGCGCGATCCCGGCGACGGCGTCGATCTGGCGCCCCTGGAGCGAGCCGATCTGCCAGAAGCGGATCTTGTCGAAGACGTCCGGCAGCAGCAGCGTGATCCCGTAGCTGATGCCGCTGAGCGTCGACCCGAGGGCGACGCCGGCCAGGACGATCGTCGCCGGCGTCGCGCCGCCGCGGCCGGCCGTGCCGATGAGGTACACGGCGACCGCCGCCCCCATCGCGCCGACCATCGAGCAGAGGACGCTCGGCACGATCCCGGTGACGCCGAGGAAGGCCGCCCCGACGACGGCCATGAAGTACGCCCCGCCGGTGACGCCGAGGATGCCGGGGTCGGCGAGCGGGTTGCGCGTCAGCGCCTGGGTGACGGCACCGGCGACGCCGAGCGCGGCACCGGCGAGGGCCGCCAGCAGGGCGCGCGGGACGCGGTAGTCGCGGACGATGACGTCGTTCGTCGTGCGCCCGTCGCCCCAGAGCGCGTCCCACGCGTCGCGGACGCCGAGGTCGCCGGAGCCGACGAAGAGGCTCGCGACCATGAGCGCGACGACGAGCAGCGCGAGGCCGAGGAGCACCTGGCTGCGGCCGAGCGCCGAGCGCACGCGTCCGCGATCGACCGGCACGTCGGGGTCGACGCGGGCGCTGTCGAAGCTCGTGGCACGCATCGCCAGGGCGCCGGCCGGCGCTGCGCGGGGATCGCGGGCGGGGACCCGGCTCACCGCCGGGCGCCCTGTCGTGTCGATGACGCCTCGCTCCGCATTAGGTAGACCTAATGATGTTACGAGGGCGCGCCCCCGCTCGCAATCGCGAGATCCCGACGACCGATGTCGCGTTCCGGACACGCCGCTCGCCGTCAGGGCGGTCCGGCGTCAGGCGACGGCACCGGGCGTCGTGCCCGTGGCGCGCCGGAACGCGGCGACGAACGCGCTGCTCGTCTCGTACCCCATGAGGGTCGCGACCTCCTGCACCGGCATCCCCTCGACGAGCAGCGCCATGGCGCAGTGCACGCGCACGGCGGCGCGCCAGCGGCCGAAGGGCAGCCCGGTGGCCTCGACGAAGGCCCGCGCGATGGTCCGCTCGCTCAGGCCGGTCGTGCGGGCCCACCCGCCCAGGCCGGTCCGATCGCCGGGACGCGCCACGATCCGCGCGGCGATCTCGCGGATGCGGACGTCGTCGGGCACCAGCGGCGCGAGGCTCGCCTCGTCCGCGCGCCGCGCGTGCCGGAGGAGGTCGAGGAC
>JALRCL010000141.1 GCA_023268575.1 Patulibacter sp. | reverse complement strand
CGAAGCTCCGGGCCGACGTCGCCCGCTTGGGCGACGGCGACGTCGAGCCGTTCCTCGCGGGCTTCGCCGACGACGCGGTGCTGCGCTTCGCCGAGGGCGAGCACCGGTGGGCCGGCGAGCACCGGGGCCGCGCCGCCATCGAGCGCTTCCTGCGCGACGTCGTCGCCGCAGGCCTGCGCGGAGAGATCCGCGAGCTGTGGATCGGCGGGCCGCCGTGGGCGCTCTCCGCCGTCGCGCGGTTCGACGACCGGGCCGTCGGGCCCGACGGCGAAGAGCTCTACGCGAACCGGACCGCGATCGTCGTGCGCACGCGCTGGGGCAAGGTCGTCGAGCAGGACGACTTCTTCGTCGACACGGAGCGGATCGCGGCGTTCGACCGGCGGCTCACCGACCTCGGCGTGCTGCCGACGCGCCGCGACGGATGACGAGCCCGGTCGTCGACGTCCGGGGGCTGCGCAAGCGCTTCGGCGCCGCGGTCGCCCTCGACGGCCTGGACCTCACCGTCGGGCGCGGCGAGATCGCCGGCTTCCTCGGACCCAACGGGGCCGGCAAGTCCACGGCGATCCGGGTGCTGCTCGGCCTCTACCGCGCCGACGGCGGGCACGTGCGGCTGCTCGGCGGCGATCCACGAACCGACGCGGTGGCGCTGCACCGCAGGCTCGCCTACGTGCCCGGCGACGTGTCCCTCTGGCCCCGGCTGACCGGCGGGGAGGCGATCGACCTGCTGCTCGCCTTGCGCGGGGCGCGCGAGCGCGCGGACCGGCGCGACGAGCTCGTCGAGCGGTTCCGGCTCGATCCGGCGAAGCGGGCGGGCACGTACTCCAAGGGCAATCGCCAGAAGGTCGCGCTCGTGGCGGCGTTGGCCGCCGACGTCGAGCTGCTGATCCTCGACGAGCCGACCTCCGGGCTCGACCCGCTGATGGAGGCGACGTTCCGCGAATGCGTCCGCGAGGCCGTCGGGCGCGGAGCCTCGGTGCTGCTCTCCAGCCACATCCTCGGCGAGGTCGAGCAGCTCTGCGACAGCGTGACGATCATCCGCGAGGGCCGGACGATCCAGCGGGGGACGCTCGCCGAGCTCCGGCACCTGTCCCGCTCGACCGTCCGCGCGCGGATCACGGGCGACCCGGCGCCGCTGCGGGCGCTCGACGGGGTCCACGGCGTCCACGTCGAGGGCGACCTCGTGCGGCTGCAGGTCGACGACGCCGCGCTGCCCGCGCTCACCGCCGCCCTCGCGCCGCTGGCGCCCCGCGAGCTCTCGGTGACGCCTCCGTCGCTGGAGGAGCTCTTCCTCCACCTCTACGGGCCGGTGGCGCCCGCGGGGCGCCCCGGGTGAGCGCGGCCGCGCCCCCGGCGCCGACCGCCCTGCGGCCGCTGCTGGTTCTCGCCCGTCGCCGCGAGGCGCGCGTCGGGCCCGTCCTCGTCGTCGTGCTCGCGAGCCTGCTGCCGATCACGGGCGCGTCGATCGCCGGCGCGTACGGGACGCTCGAGGAGCGCCGGGCGCTCGCCACGGGCGCCGGCGACAACGCGGCGTTCCGGCTGCTGCTCGGACCGCTCGTGGACCCCGGAGGCGTCGCCTCGACGACCTGGTGGAGGATCGGGCTGTTCCTGCTCGCGGCCGTCGGCGTCGCCGCGGCGCTGAGCGTCGTGCGGCTCAGCCGCGGCGAGGAGGACGCCGGTCGGGTGGAGCTCGTGCGGGCCGGAGCAGTCGGCCCGCTGCTGCCGCTGGCGGTCGCCGTCCTCGTCGCGAGCGCGGAGGTCGCCGCCACCGCGCTGCTCTGCGCGCTCGGGCTGCTCGCGCTCGGCGCGGGCGTCGGCGACGTCGCGCTCGCGGGCGGGCAGCTGCTGGCGGTCGGCCTCGTCGGGGTCGGCACGGGGGCGCTCGCAGCGCAGCTCGCCGGGACCGCGCGCGCGGCCGCGGCGCTCGCGGGCGGGGTGCTCGTCGGGGCCTATGCGCTGCGGGGCGTCGCCGACGTCGACGGCGGTCCGACGGCCCTGCGCTGGGCCTCGCCGCTCGGCTGGGCCCAGGACGCCGAGCCCTTCGGTGCGGCGCGTCCGTGGCCGCTGGGCCTCTGCCTGCTGCTCGCGGCCCTGCTCGTCGCGGCGGCGACCCGCCAGGCCTGCCGTCGCGACCTCGGCAGCGGCCTCCTGCGCCCGCGGCCGGGACCGCCGCAGGCGCGCGGCCTGCGCGGTCCGCTGGCGCTCGCCTGGCGGACGCACGGTGCCGCGATCGTTGCGTGGGCCGGCGCGGCGGCGGCCTACGGCGCGCTCGTCGGGGCGCTGCTGCCGTCCGTCGGCGAGATCGCCGGCGACGGGAACGGCGTGCGGCGGATCGTCGCCGACCTCGGGGGCGCCGGCGCGCTGGAGGGCGGGCTGCAGGCCGTCGTCGGGACCTTCGCAGGCCTCGCGGCCGCCGCGTGGGCGGTCTCCGCCGGCGGGCGCCTCGCCGGGGAGGAGGCCGCAGGCCGGACCGAGGCGGTGCTCGCCGCGGCGGTCGGCCGCCGGCGCCTGCTCGTCGCCGACGGCGCCGTCCTGCTCGCGGGGACGGCGGCGATCTGCACGCTCGCGGGCCTGGCGATGGGCGTCACGCACGGCGCCGTGGCGGGGGAGCTCGGCGTCATCGGGGACGGCGTCGGCGCCGCCGTCGTCCAAATCCCCGCCGCGGCGACCCTCGCGGCGCTCGCGCTGCTGCTCTACGCCGTGGCCCCGGCGCGGAGCGGGCTCGGCTGGGTGGCGGTCGGGCTGGCGTTCCTCGTCGGCCAGCTCGGCACGCTCCTGGGCCTGCCCGCCGCGGTGCGCGACCTGTCGCCGTTCACCCACGTCGCGGCGGTGCCGGTGGAAGCGGTCCGCGTCCTGCCGCTGCTGGGACTCGTGGCCGTCGCGGCGGCGCTGACCGCCGTCGCCCTCGTGGCGATCGATCGGCGGGACGTGCCGTCGTGACCGCCTCCCGGCCCGCGGCGCGCCTCGTCCCGGCGGCCGGCGCGCCGATCGGCGTCGGGGCGCTGCTGCTCGTCGCGTGGGCGCCGCGCGGCGGTCGCCTGGCGCTCGCGCTGGTCCTGCTGCTCGCCGCGATCCTGCTGCGCGCGCGTCGCCTCGAGCACCGCGGCGCCGCGCGGCGGGTCGGCACGGACCGGCTCGCGGCGCTCGGCACGCTCGCCGCGGCGCTCGCAGCGGTCGCGGCGCTCGGCGCGGCGGTCGGTTGGCCCGCCGGCGACGACCTGCTCGACCTGCTGGGGGCGCTCGGCCTGGGGCGGGAGGACCGCGCCGCGCAGCTGGTGCTGCTGCCCCTCGGCTTCCTGGCGATGGCCGCCGCGGCGGCACGCGCGCCGTCGGGGGCGGGCACGGTCACGACGGTGCTGCTCGGGCTCGGCGCCGCGGTCGTCCTGCTGGCCGTCGGCGCGCTCGGGGCGGGGGAGGATCGCGGCGCGCGACCGATCGCCCTGCCGCTGGCCCTCATGCCCGTCCTGCTGGGCGGGGCGCTGCTCGTGCTCGCGGCCGCGCTCGAGCGGGACCGGCCGCCGCCCGCGGCCGTCGGGCGTCCCGGTCGTCCTCCGCGTCGGTGAGTCACGGTGGGCGCCCGCCGGGCGGCGGCCGGACCGGGGCGTCACCGGGTGAGCGTCCGGACCGCGTCGTCCGCGTGACGGCGCGGTGCCGCCGGCCGGGGAGGACGGCGGCGATCGGGGCTCAGCCGGCCGGCGCCGGCGCCGGCGTCGTCTCGGTCGGCACCGGGTCCACCGGGGCGGGCGCCGGCTCCGGCGCGGGAGCCGGGGTCGTCTCCGTCGGCGGCACCGTCGGGGTCGTCGGCACCACGCGGCCGAGGATCACGTCGAACGCGCGCTTCAGGTCGGCGTTGCCGGTGGTGATCCGCTTCAGGCCGCGGTTCACCTCGGTCTCGATCTGCTTGTAGAGCTTGCGCATCCCCGCGGTGCTCTTCGGGAGCTTCTTCTTCGGCACCGCGAAGCGCGAGACGGCCTTGTCGATGTCGGTGTAGCCGAGCCGCAGCTGCGTCAGGCCGCGCAGCGCCTGCTCCTGCGCCTCGGCGGTCGCGAAGCCGTCCCCGTCCTCGTCCCGCAGCGCGCGGGCGACGGTCGCCACGCGGGAGCGCAGCGTCTTCACGCGCGACTTCAGACGCTTGGCCTGGGCCGTCGACGGGTTCGGGCGCACGACCTTCACCAGGGAGTCGGCGACGTCGGCCTGCGCCTTGCGCAACGGGGCCTCGTGCTTGCGCGCGATCGAGCGCAGCCCGGCATCCGATGCCTGGGCCGCGAGGGCCGGCACGAGGGCGACGAGGGTGGGGCCGCTCAGCCGCATGGCGCGACCGGGCGGCGGGCGGGGGGCTGGGCGGACGATCGGCTCGGGATGAGGGGCATGCGCGGCTCCGGTGCGGGCTCCTGCCGTTCCGAGGCAGCCT
>JALRCL010000135.1 GCA_023268575.1 Patulibacter sp. | reverse complement strand
CGACGGGCTGCTCCCGCCGCTGCGCGCGACCGGCGTCGCGCTGCGGCCCGTGCTCCGCGCGTTGCCGCGAGCGTCGGACTCCTTCCGCCTCGCGGTCCAGCAGTACGCGCGCCTGGGCGACTCGAGCGAGCTCCCCGGACTCGCGCGCGAGCTCGACCGTCCGGTGCGCGAGCTGCCCGAGCTCGAGCGGCGGATCGCCTTCGCGATGCCGCTCGTGACGCCCGTCGCGCGGTGCGTGACCGAGAAGGTCCTGCCGGTCCTGAACGACAAGATCATCGACGGGCCGCACACGACCGACCAGCCGATCTGGCAGGAGTTCCTGCACATGGGCGCGAGCCTGACGGGCGCGTCGTCGGACTTCGACGCGAACGGCACGACGATCCGCGCGGGTCTCGGCACTGCGGAGGACGTCGTCCTCCACGACCTCCCCGGGATCGGGAAGGTCTACACGCAGCTGACGCAGGGCGTCACCGGGATCAGCCCGAAGTGGCTCGGCTTCGGGGTGAAGCCGCCGAAGCGCCCCGACCAGCCGTGCGTCGAGCAGGAGCGGGTCGACCTCCGCGACCGCGCGCACGACCGGCCGATGACCGTGAAGGAGCAGTTCGGCGCCGAGGCGCGGGTCGTGCCGGCGCCGAAGCAGACCGCCGAGACCCAGGAGCGACTGCGGGACGAGCTCGGCGCGCTGCGCTCGAAGCTCGCCCGGTCGCTCGGCGAGGAGGACGGGCGATGACCGGCGGCCGCGGCGCCTGGAAGCGCTACCTCCCCGTGGTGCTCCTGCTCGCGGTCGCGGGCGTCATCGGCGCCGGCGCGGTGCTCGTGAAGCAGCGCCTGCCCCTGCCGTTCCGGGACACCTACGACGTTCGCGCGCAGCTCCCGGCGGCCGACGGCGTCGCCCCGGGCCTCGGCCAGGCGGTGAACGTCGCGGGCGTCCGCGTCGGCTCGATCAGCGACGCGCGGATCGTCCGGGACGTCGCCGAGGTCACGCTGCGGATCGACCGCGGGAAGCTCGCGCGCGTCTACCGGGACGCGCGGGTCGACCTGCGACCGATCACGCCGCTGAAGGACATGGAGATGGACCTCCAGCCCGGAACGCGCAGCGCGGGCCCGCTGCCCGAGGACGGCGTCGTCCCGGCGTCGCGCACGTCGTCGCCGACCGAGCTCGCGACGCTGCTCTCCCAGCTGGACGCCGACACGCGGACGTTCCTCGCCGGGCTGCTGCGCGGCGTCGGCGACGGCCTGCGCGGCCGGTCCAGCGACATGCGCTCGATCCTCCTCGCGCTCGGGCCGACGGCGAACCAGGTCGGCGAGATCTCGCGCACGGTCGCCGCGCGGGATCGCGAGCTCACCCGCCTCGTCTCGAACGTCGCGTCGGTGACGAAGGCGGCCTCGGCCGACGGGGACCTGGCCGCCGTCGTCGCGACCGCGAACCGGACCCTCGCCGCGGTCGCCGGGGAGGATCGCGCGCTGCGCGGCACGCTGGCGACGCTCCCGGCCGCGCTGGGGTCCGCCGATCGTGCGCTCTCCACGACACGGACCCTCGCCGGCGTCCTGACCCCGACCCTGCGCGAGGCGGTCCCGGCGCTGCGCCCGTTCCCGGGCACGCTCCGCGACCTCACGGCCTTCACCGACCAGTTCCGCACGACGCTCGGTCGCGACCTGCGGCCGCTCGTGCGCGATCTGCGCCCGATCGCCCGGCGCGCCGCGCCCGCGGTCACCTCGCTGACCGCCGCGATGCCGGACCTCTCCCGGATCCTCCAGGTCGTGACCTACGCGGCCAACGAGGTCGCCTACAACCCGCCGGGCAAAGACGAGGGGATGCTCTACTGGATCGCCTGGTTCATCCACAACTGGAACTCGACCGCCGGCAACGGTGACGCCCACGGCGGCAACCTTCGCGCCCGGCTCTCCCTCAGCTGCTCGAGCCTCACCGAGATCCCCGATCTCGCACCCCTCTTCCGGCTCCTCACCGGGGCCAACAGCATCTGCCCGACCTGATGATCACGCGCGTCCCCAGCATCCGGCAGCTGTTGCTGCCGCTCGGCTTCACCCTCCTCTGCGTCGTGCTCGCGATCGGCGTCTGGCAGGCGTTCGGCGGTCGCACGCCACTGCAGGCCGAGGGCTACCGGTTCACCGTCCGGATCCCCCAGGCGGAGTCGCTGTTCGAGAACACGCCGGTGCTCACGTCGGGCGTGGAGGTCGGGCGGATCGTCCGCGTGACCCAGCGCGGCCGCGGCGCGGAGCTCGAGATCGAGCTCGAAGCCCGCTTCGCACCGGTCCGCCGCGACGCCCGCGTGATGGCGCGCACGAAGACCCTGCTGGGCGAGGGCTACCTCGAGCTCAGCCCGGGCCCGCCCTCGGCACCGCCGGTGCCGGAGGGGGGAACCCTGGCCGCGTCGCGCGCGACGCCGACGCAGCGCCTCGACGACGTCCTCGCGACGTTCGATCCGACGACGCGCTCGCAGTTCCGCGCGCTGATGGACGGCACGTCGCGCGCCTTCGACGGACGCGCGCAGGACCTGAACGACGCGCTCGGGCGCCTGCCGGGCGCGACGGCCGACCTCGGCACGCTCGTCGACGCGCTCGTCGCGCAGGAGGAGCCGCTGGAGCGGTTCATCGCCGGGGGCGCCGAGCTGCTCGGCGCGCTCGGGCAGCGGCAGGCGGCGCTCACCGGCGCGATCTCGCAGTCCCGGCGCGTCCTGCGGGTCACCGCCGACCGCCGGGCCGGGCTCCGGTCGACGATCGAGGCGCTGCCGCCGTTCCTCACGAGCCTCCGGTCGGCGTCGGCGTCGATCGAGGATGCCGCGCCCGACGTGCGCCGCGCCGTCGCAGCGCTGCGGCCCACCGCCGCGGCGCTCCCGCCGGCCCTCGCGGCGGTCGATCGCAACGGGCCGCGGTTCCGGCGCACGTTCGAGCTGCTGCCGGGGACCGTCGACGCGGTGCGCGGTGCGCTTCCGACGGTCGACGCGATCGTCGACGCGGCCGGACCGGCGCTCGAGCCGGTCCATCTCGCGGTCCGCCAGCTCCTGCCGGCCGCCCGGCTGGCGGCGGGCTCGCGACGGGACATCGTCGGCGCCATCGCGAACTCCAGCAACATCGCCAACGGCCGGATCATCGGTCAGGGCGGGCAGTACAACGGCGTCGCCGCCGGGTGGCTCACCGTCTGGAACGAGATCGTCGGCGGCTGGACGAAGAAGCTGCCGTCGAACCGGCCCAACCCGTACTTCGCTCCCGGCGGCTCGGGGAAGATCGCCAAGGGCGGCCTGGAGGCGTACGACTGCCGGCACACCGGCAACCCCGCGATCCTGCCGGCGATCGGCGAGCCACCGCCGTGCAAGACCCAGCAGCCCTGGGCGCTGAACGGCCGGACGCTGTCCTACCCCCGCCTGCTGCTCGACCCGCCGTAGACGCTCCTGCTGACGACCCGGACCGCGTGCGGCAGAATCGGGACCCCATCGTCCCGGAGCTGCCATGCGCCCTCGCCCTGCCGTCCGACCAGCACGCCGCCGATCACGTGCGGCCGCGGTGCTCCTCGCGGCGCTCGCCCTGCTCGTCGTGCCGGCAGGCGCCGGGGCCACGACGGTCGAGGGCGGGTGCCCGGCGACTCCGACGGGGGACCTGCCGAAGCGCTCGCCGGCCGCGCTGGGGTTCGACGAGCCGGCGCTGAACCGCGCGCTCGACGGCGTCGCGGAGGAGTTCGGCGGCTCGTTCACCGTCGCGCGGCACGGCTGCCTCGCGGCGACGCGCTACACCGACCGCGCGGAGACGCCGTGGGAGTCGTTCTCGACCGCGAAGTCGGTGACGTCGATCGCCGTCGGCCGGGCGATCCGCCTCGGGCTCCTGTCGCTCGACGACCGCGTCGGCGGGCTGCTGCCGGAGGCCGACGCCGCGCACGGCGACCTGACCCTGCGCCAGCTGCTGAACCAGGTCTCCGGCCTGCACTTCAACTGGGTCCGCGACTACCTCTACGTCAACGACGACCACGTCCGCAACGCGCTGACGCTGCCGGTGGAGTTCGCGCCCGGCACGCGCTACGAGTACATGGAGGTCGTCGTGTCGCTCGTCGCCGAGATGGTCAGCCGCGCCGCCGGCGAGTCGTTCGCGACGTTCCTGCAACGCGAGGTCCTCGACCGGATCGGGATCCCGGACGCCGAGGTGACGCTCACGCGCGACCGCACCGGGCGCGCCGCCGGCTACTGGGGCGTGCAGACGCCCGAGCGCAACTGGGTCCGCCTGGGGCAGCTCATGCTCCAGCGCGGCGCCTGGAACGGCGTCCAGCTGCTGGATCCGGAGTGGATGGCGGAGGTGCCGGCCGGCACCACCATCAACCCTGCGTACTCCATGTTCTTCTGGACGAACCGGGGCGACCGCCAGATCATCGACACGCAGCTCTACCGCACGTTCTACGAGCACCCGCTGGCGCCCTACGCCCCGCGCGACGCGTACGCGTTCATGGGCATCGGCGGCCAGGTCGTGTGGGTCGTGCCGAGCCTGGACCTCGTCGTCACCCGGCACGGGCCGTACGTCGACTTCGACGCCGTCGTGAACCGGCTCCTCCACGGCGTGCTGACGTCGATCCGTCGTCCGGTGCCGGTCGCCTCGGCCGCGGCCCTGCCGTGGGAGAGCGCCGCCGACGGCGCCGAGCACGAGGGCGGGCTCGAGGGCGGGATCCTCGGCCACGCGCTGCTGGACCCCGGGACGATCCTCGCCGGTCCGCAGGTGCTCGGCACGCCGCTGCCGCCCGCCGGGCCGCGTCGCGGCCGGGCCCTGCAGGTCGCCGAGCGGGACGCGACGATCGGCGAGGACGACCGGGTGCCGCTCACCCTGCGCTGCCCACCGCGCGGGCAGCTGCCGTGCCGCGGCACGGTCGCGGTCGCCCGTCCGGGTGTGCCCGCCGGCGCGGCGAGCACCGTCGAGCTCGCCCGCGGGACGAGCGCCGTGGTGCGCCTCGCGGTTCCCCGCGACCTCGTCCGCGCCGCGGTCGCCGGCGACACGATCGGCGCGGTGGCGACGGTCGGCGCGACGACCCGCGACGATGCGGCGGGCATCCC
>JALRCL010000104.1 GCA_023268575.1 Patulibacter sp. | reverse complement strand
CCCTGACGGCTTCCCCGTCGTCCGCGCCGGGCGGTCGTCGTCCGGCGCGCCGCGCGCGCCCGCGGCGGCCGTGCCGGAGGCGCGTCGGAGCCCGGGCGCGGTCCGGCGACCCACGATCGGCACGCGCCGCCGCGCCGTCGGAGGGTCGATCCGCGCATCGCCCGCCGGGTCGTCGCGACCGGGGCGGTCGTCAGCGGCCGCGTCGGGGCAGGACCGTGAGGTCGAGGTCGTCCGGCTCGACCTCGTGGCCGGCGGCGCACCGCACGACGACGTCGACGCGCTCGCCGCAGCCGCGGTGGCGCAGGGCGACGCGGCCGTCGCCGGTCTCCGTCGCCCACCGGTCGCCCCACCGCTGCAGGCCGACGAGGACCGGGAAGAACTCGCGTCCGGCCTCGGTCAGCCGGTAGCCCGGTCGGGTGCGCTGGCCGGGCTCGCGGTAGTCCTCGCGCTCCAGCAGGCCCGCGGCGACGAGCTCGCGCAGGCGCGCGGCCGCGGCCGGCTCGCTGATCTCGGTCCGCCGGACGAACTCGTCGAACCGGGTCGCGCCGTAGAACGCCTCCCGCAGCAGGAGGAAGCTCGAGCGCTTGCCGACGACGTCGAAGGCGGCGGCGATCGTGCAGGACGACGCGCGCCAGTCGTCCCGGCGCTCGAGCGGTCCGGTGAGGTGGACGGTCGAGGAGGTCACGTCATCCAGGCTAGCTCAAGGGGACTTCGGTCAGGGTGATAGCGTCTGGCTATGTTCAACTTCAGTCAGATGGGGAGCACGCGATGCGCGAGGCCGTGATCGTCGACGCCGTCCGGACGCCCGTCGGACGAGGCAAGGCCGGCAAGGGCGCCCTGCACCCGGTGCACCCCGTCGATCTGCTCGCCCACGCGCTGCGCGCCACGGTCGAGCGCACGGGGGTCGACCCGGCACGGATCGACGACGTCATCGGCGGCACGGTCGACCAGGTCGGCGAGCAGGCGATGAACACGACGCGCTACGCGGTCCTCGCGGCCGGGTTCCCGGAGACCGTTCCGGCGACCACGGTCGACCGGCAGTGCGGCTCCTCCCAGCAGGCGATCCACTTCGCCGCGCAGGGCGTCATGTCGGGCGCCTACGACCTCGTCGTCGCGGCCGGCGTCGAGAGCATGAGCCGCGTGCCGATGTGGTCGAACGTCGGCCCGGACCAGGACCCGTTCGGTCCCGGCGTCGCCGCGCGGTACCCGGACGGGCTCGTGCCGCAGGGCATCAGCGCCGAGCTCATCGCCGCCCGCTGGGGCCTCGAGCGCGGCGAGCTCGACGCCTTCTCGGCGGAGAGCCACCGCCGGGCGGCCGCGGCGACCGACGAGGGGCGCTTCGCCGCGGAGCTCGCGCCGCTCGCGGGCCTCGAGCGCGACGAGTCGATCCGTCCCGGCACGACCGTCGACGTCCTCGCCGGGCTGCGTCCGGCGTTCGAGGACCCGGCGATGGCGCAGCGGTTCCCGCAGATCGACTGGCGGGTGACGGCCGGCAACTCGAGCCCGACGAACGACGGCAGCGCCGCCGTGATGATCACCACGCCGGAGCTCGCCCGCGAGCTCGGTCTGACGCCGCGCGCCCGGCTGCACGCGTTCTCGGTCGTCGGCGACGACCCGCTGTACATGCTCACGGGCGTCATCCCGGCGACCGCGAAGGTCCTCGACCGCGCGGGCCTGTCGCTGGAGGACATCGACCTGTTCGAGGTCAACGAGGCGTTCGCGTCCGTCGTCCTCGCGTGGCAGCGCGAGACCGGTGCCGACCTCGCGAAGGTCAACGTCAACGGCGGGGCGATCGCGATCGGCCACCCGCTCGGTGCGAGCGGCGCGCGGCTGGCGACGACGCTGCTGCACGCGCTCGAGCAGCGGGACGCGCGCTGGGGCCTGCAGACGATGTGCGAGGCCGGGGGCCTGGCGAACGCGATGGTGATCGAGCGGCTCTAGGCGGTCACGGGCGCCGGCGACCGCGACGTCGCCGGCGCTCCCCCTGCCCCCTGCGCGACGCCCTCGCGAGGACCGCATGGGCGGCCTACGTGGCGCCCTCGCGGCCCCGTGCCAGGGGTCGCGCGCGCCGTTCGGCAGTCCGCGATCGCGGACAGGTCGTCCATCGGGAGTCCCGGCGGCGCCCGATGGTGTGGTATTCCAGTGCGAGTGGGCCCGACCGAGCAGCAGGTGCGCGACACCGATCCGACCATCGAGCTGCTGGCGCGGGTGCCGGTCTTCTCCACGCTCGCGCACGAGGACCTCCAGCGCGTGGCCGAGGTCGCCGTCCCGCGGCGGTTCCAGGGTCAGCAGGTCATCTTCCGCGAGGGCGACAAGTCCGACACCTGCTACGTCGTCCGCGAGGGCCACTGCCGCGCGGTGCGCCACCACGCCGACGGCCGGGCGATCACGCTCGCGCACTTCGGACCGGGCGACATCTTCGGCGAGCTGGCGATGTTCGACACCGAGACGCGCTCGGCGACCGTCGAGGCGCTCGACCGGGTCCAGGCGCTGGCGATCCTCGCCAACGACATGCGCCGCCTCATGCGCGACCACCCCGAGATCGCCGCGAAGCTCGTCATCGCCCTCGGTCGCCGGCTCCGCGAGGCCAACGACCGCCTCACCCGCCAGTCGTTCCAGACGGTGCAGTCCCGCGTCGCGGGCGTGCTCGCCGAGCTCGTGCGCCAGGCGCAGGCCGAGGGCGCCGAGGCGCAGGACGTCGAGGTCCGCATCACGCAGGCCGACATCGCGCAGCTCGCCGGCAGCTCTCGCGAGTCCGCCAGTCGCTTCCTCGCCGTGCTGGAGCGCGCGGGGGTCCTCGCCCAGGGCCGCGGCCGGATCACCGTCCACGACCCGGCGGCGCTCGCCCGCTACGTCTACTAGTGGCCCGCCGCGGCAAGCGCGGCCGCTCCGGTGACGCCGCCGCCAGCGGAGGCGCGGGGACCGGAGCAGCCGGGGCGTCCGGGGGTGGGCAGCGGCGGCGCCGACGCCGGCGCGGCCGCGGTGGCGGCGAGGGTCGCGGCACCGGTGCGGGCAGCGGCCCGCAGGCCGCGCGCAACCCGACCGAGCGCGAGTTCTCCTGCGGCGGCGTCGTCGTCCGCGACGGCGCCTGCCTCGTGATCGAGCCGGTCCGCCCCGACGGCAAGCGGCTGTGGGCCCTGCCGAAGGGCCACCCGGAGCTCGGGGAGGACCCGCCGACGGCGGCCCTGCGGGAGATCCGCGAGGAGACGGCGGTCGTCGCCCGCGTCCGCGAGCGCCTCGGCGAGGTCGTCTACTGGTACCAGCGCGACGGCAAGCGGATCCGCAAGACGGTCCGGATCTACCTCTGCGACCACGTCGAGGGCGAGCCGGAGGCGGACGGACACGAGGTCCGCGTGGCCCGCTGGATGCCCCTGACGGAGGCGAGCCGCGCCCTCGCGTTCCCCGGCGATCGCAAGATGGCATCCGAGGCGTTGGCCCGGACCACCGGCGGCCGTTAGGGTTCAGCGGCCGATGCAGGTGCTCAACTTCTATTCGCGGATCTTCGCCGACCAGCTCAAGCGGGGGCGCAAGACGGCCACGATCCGGCTGGGCGACAAGTCCCACAAGTACCGGAAGAACCAGGCGGTCCTCGTCACGATCGGCTACCAGTTCTCGCCCCGCGAGAAGATCTTCGACGCCGTCATCGACGCCGTCGAGGTCAAGCGGGTGCGCGACCTCTCGCCGCGGGACATCGAGCACGACAACCCCGAGTTCCGTCGCCACGACGAGCTCATCCACTTCCTCGAGCAGATCTACGGCCGCACGGTCACCCAGGACGACATCGTCACGGTCGTGCGCTTCAGCCAGATCATCACCCACCCGCCGGGCTTCACCGACGCGCGGCTGGGCATCGGCGGCGCGCAGAACTAGCGGTCGCCAAGACCGGCCGGCTCTCGCTGTCCGCCGACCACGGGACGACGTGGCGGGAGATCCCGCTGCCGACGACGGCGACGCTGACGCAGGTGGCCGAGGTCTCCGGCGTCCCGATCGGCCTGGCGGCGGACGGCACCCTGCTGCGGTTCGCCGACGGCGGGTGGACGCGCTGGAGCGACGTGTCGGCGATCCGGCCCCAGGCGCTCTCGGTGGCCGGCGGCGTGCCGCTCGTCGTCGGGCTGCGCGGCATCGTCCGCGGCACGAGCGGCACGTTCGTGACCCGCGACGGCGGGGCGAGCGTCGTTCCGCTCCCGACGCCGGGCGCCCAGGCGCCGGCTCTCGCGTCGCTCACGGGCGGTGGACGGGGAGCGGTGGTCCTCGACCCGGTGCTCGGCTCGGCGTTCCGCTCGCCCGCGCTCCTGACCGCGAAGGCGCCCTCGCTGCGCCTCACGGCGGCCGGCAAGGTCAAGCGGACCCGCGCGACGCGCCGCGTCACGGTGATCGGGATCCTCGACGGCGCGCGCTCCGACGGGCCGGTCGCGGTCGTGTCCGTCGATCGCCGCGGGCGCCCGGTGCGCACCGTGACGGCCGGGGAGACGAACGCCGACGGCTCGATCCGGTTCGTCGTGACGCTCGCGCGGCGCGAGCACGGGCTCCGAGCGTTCTACCGCGGCGCGGTCCGGCCGGCGGGCACGTCGCTCGGCGCGGCGAGTCGCGTGCTGCGGGTTCGCTGACCGGCCGGGGGCCGGGAAGCCCCCGGCCACCCGCACGACGTCCGCGGCGTGGCAGGGGGCGGGCCGTCGCTCGCCCCGCGGACGACCCGGCGCGACGACCGTGGGATCCCGCACAGATCATTTGCAAGCAAAGCTTAGCTTGCTATCTTCTATCGGGAAGGAGGTCCGTCCCCATGTCCCACGTCCCGACCGACAGCAGCTCCGCCCCGATGAGCCACCGCCAGATCCTCCAGGCCCTCTCCGGCCTGCTCATGGCGATGTTCGTGGCGATCCTCTCCAGCACCGTCGTCTCCGCGGCGCTGCCGCGGATCATCAGCGACCTCGACGGCGGCCAGTCCGCCTACACCTGGGTCGTCACCGCGACGCTGCTGACGATGACCATCTCGACCCCGATCTGGGGCAAGCTCGCGGACCTCGTCGACCGCAAGCGGCTCATCCAGCTCGGGCTCGCGATCTACCTCACCGGCTCGATCCTCGCCGGGTTCGCGACCTCCACGGGCTGGCTCATCGCCTGTCGCGCCTTGCAGGGCGTCGGCGTCGGCGCGCTCACCGCGCTCGTGCAGGTGATCCTCTCCGACCTCGTCTCCCCGCGGGAGCGCGGCCGCTACATGGGCTACCTCGGTGCGGTGTTCGGCGTCGGCACCGTCGCCGGCCCGGTCGTCGGCGGGCTGCTGACCGACCACCTCGGGTGGCGCTGGTGCTTCTTCGTCGGGGTGCCCTTCGCCCTCGCCGCGCTCGTCGTCCTGCAGCGCACGCTGCACCTGCCGACCCGCCGCCGCGACGGCGTGCACCTCGACCTCGTCGGCGGCACGCTGCTGGCCGGTGGCGTCTCGGCGATCCTCGTCTGGGTCTCCCTCGCCGGCAAGCAGTTCGCCTGGGGCGCGTGGCAGACGCCGACCCTCGTCGCCGGCGGCCTGGCGCTCGTCGCCGCGGCGATCGCCGTCGAGCGGCGCACCCGCGAGCCGCTGATCCCGCTGGACCTCTTCCGCCACCGGACGGTCGCGCTGGCGGTCGTCGCCTCGGTCGCCGTCGGCGTGGCGATGTTCGGCACGACGGTCTTCCTCAGCCAGTACATGCAGCTCGCCCGCGGGTACAGCCCGACGGAGTCCGGCCTGCTCACGATCCCGATGGTCGTCGGCCTGTTCGCCGCCTCGACGATCGCCGGCCGGTACATCTCGGCGACCGGGCGCTACCGCCGGATCATGCTCGGCGGCGGGCTGGCCCTCACTGGCGGCCTGGCGCTCATGGGCCTCATCGACGAGCGCACGAGCCTCGCCGAGGTCGCCGCGTTCATGCTCGTCGTCGGCGCCGGGATCGGGATGCTCCAGCAGAACCTCGTCCTGGCGGTGCAGAACGTCGTGCCGCGGAGCGAGCTCGGGGCCGGCTCCGCGCTGATCGCGTTCTTCCGCAGCCTCGGCGGCGCGATCGGCGTCTCGGTCATGGGTGCGGTGCTCGCGTCGAAGGTCGCTCGCCCCTTGGACGCCCATCGGATGGTGCGTTCGACGGCCCGTGC
>JALRCL010000016.1 GCA_023268575.1 Patulibacter sp. | reverse complement strand
CTGGGGGCCGGCGAGCTCGAGCCGGTGCGGGGAGGTGCCGGCGGTCGCCAGGGTCTCCGGGCCGTTCTCGACGAGCGCGACGATCGCGGCGGCCACGTCGTCGGCCGCGATCGGCGCGGAGCGCCCCGCGTAGTGGCGCGGGATCGGGGTCATCGGCAGGAGCGAGAGCGCCTGGGCCCACCACGCCCACCGATGCCCGCGCGCGAGGGTCAGCGAGGGCGCGACCGTCGTCACGCCCATCCCCGAGATCGCCCCCGCGCCGACGACGACCCGCTCGGACGCCTCCTTCGCGCGCAGGAACCGGCAGCCGGCCGCCTGCCCCGCCCCGAGCGCCGAGACGTGGACGAAGTGCCGCACCCCCGCCCGCGCCGCCGCGTCCGCCAGCCGCCACGACGCCGTGACGTTCAGCTCCTCGAGCGTCCCGGTCGCCTGGTCGTGCAGCGGCCCCGCGAGGTGGACGACCGTGTCGACGCCCCGCAGCGCGCCGCCGGGCAGGCGGGCGTCGGTCAGCGTCCAGAGGGCGAGCTGCACGTCGACCCGCCGCGGCCCCAGCCGCGTGGGGTCGCGGACGAGGCAGCGAACGCGCTCGCCCGCCGCCAGCAGCTGGTCCAGGACCCGAACGCCGACCGCGCCGGTGGCGCCCGTGAGCAGGATCATGCGGCAAGAGTATTGGGGATGGCGGGCCCCAGCCCGCGCGTCGTCGGGACCCCCGTCCTGCAGGGGTGGCGGGGCGCGGGCGTCCCGCCGTGACCGCGGTGCTTCGGGGGATGGCGGGCCCCAGCCCGCGCGTCGTCGGGACCCCCGTCCTGCAGGGGTGGTGGGGCGCGGGCGTCCCGCGATGACCGCCGTGCTCCGGGGATGGCGCGTCCGGACGACGCATCGTCGGGACGCCGTCGGTGGCGGGGCGGCCGGGCAGGGAGGCGCCGCTATGCTTGCCGCTCGGTTCTCCGCCCAGCGACAGCGAGGATCTCCCTCACATGGCCTACGTCATCGCCGAGCCCTGCATCGGCACCAAGGACAGCTCCTGCACCGAGGTCTGCCCGGTCGACTGCATCCATCCAACGCCGGACGAGCCGGACTACGACGCGGCGACGCAGCTCTTCATCGATCCCGACGAGTGCATCGACTGCGACGCCTGCGTCGAGGCGTGCCCGGTCGACGCGATCTTCGCCGAGGACCAGGTCCCCGAGGAGTGGAGCGCGTTCGCCGAGAAGGCCGTCACCTACTTCGCGAACTGACGCCCGCGCCGCTGCGGCGGCGCGGACCGGCGACGGCGCGGCGATCCCTCATCGCGCGCCGACCGCCCCGAGACGCCCCGGCCGTGCCGGGGCGTCCGCGTTCGGGCGCGGCGATCAGTCCTGGTCGGGCAGGACGACCTCGCGCAACGTGCCGTCCTCGACGTGGAAGACGAACCCGCGGACCGCGTCGACGTGCGGCAGGAACGGGCTCGTGCGGACGCGGCGCAGCGACTGCGTGAGGTCGGCGTCGAGGTCGACGAAGGACTCCGGCGACCACGGCGGCTTGTAGCCCGTCTCCTCGAGGAGCTCGTTGCGCAGCTCGTCGTCGGTGAAGCTCAGCATCCCGCACTGCGTGTGGTGGACGAGCAGCACCTCGCGCGTGCCGAGCTTGCGCTGGCTGATGGCGAGCGAGCGGATCACGTCGTCGGTCACGACGCCGCCCGCGTTGCGGATGAGGTGGGCGTCGCCGATCTCCAGCCCGAAGAGCCCGAAGAGGTCCAGGCGCGCGTCCATGCAGGCCACGACGGCGACCCGGCGGCGCGGGCGGGGCGTGTCGTACGGGGTGTAGCGCTCCTGGAACGCCGCGGAATGGGCGATCAGGTCGGGCGACTGGGGGTCGTGCTGCTCGTCGGTCATGCGGTCCTCGTCGTCGGTCGGCCGTCGGGCAGCCTATTCCCCGCGGGCGCGCGAGCGACACCTGCGCCGCGCGGTCGGCGTCGCAGCAGGCGCGCCACCGTCAGGAGGAGCACCGCGGCGAACAGCAGCTGCAGCGTCCGGACGGGCAACGCGGTCGCCAGCGTCACCCCGAGCGCCGATCCCGGCAGCGACGCGAGCCCGAGCAGTCCGGCCGCCCCCGCGTCGAGGTTGCCGTAGCGGCGCTGGTTCAGCGCGCCGGCGAGCGAGAGCGGGACGATCGCCAGCAGCGACGTCGCGGCGGCCTCGACCTGGTCGAGACCGACGAGCAGCACGAGGACCGGCACGAGGATCGCGCCGCCTCCGATGCCGACGAGGCCCGAGAGCGCGCCCGCGGCCACGCCGATCAGCGCGGCGGCGACCATCCCGGCGGTCGTCGGCGCCCCGGTCGGCTCCGCCGGCGCGAGGCCCAGGAGCAGGCTCGCGGCCACGACGGTCAGGACGGCCGCGAAGGCGAGCGTCACGGCGCGGGCCGGAACGCGCTGCTGGACCGCCGTGCCCGCCACGGCGCCGACCGCCGCGGGCAGTCCGACGAGCAGGGCGGCGGGGACGTCGAGGTTGCCGTGGAGCGCCTGCAGCCCCGCTCCGGTGGCCGCCATCGCGACGATCGCCAGCAGCGAGGTGGCGGTCGCCCGCCGCTCGCCGAACCCCGGCAGCAGGAGCAGCATCGGAACCATCACGGTCCCGCCGCCGATCCCGAACAGCCCGGAGAACGCGCCCGCCAGGACGCCGGTCACGAGCAGGAGGGGACGTCGGGGGAGCTTCGCGCGGTCCATGACTCGACGGTAGGCCGGCGATGTTCATGCGTCCAATGCATCGTTCGGTCCGATCTGCGACGTTCTCCGCATGAACGATCCGCGGCTGGAGGACCTCCGCTGGTTCCTCGAGGTCGCCGAGCAGGAGCACGTCTCCCGGGCGGCGGAGACGCTCCACATCAGCCAGCCGGCGCTCTCGCGCTCCGTCGCCCGCGTCGAGGCGTGGGCCGGGATGCCGCTGCTGGACCGCGTCGGGCGGCGGGTCCGGCTCAACCCGCAGGGACGCGCCCTGGCCGAGCACCTGCGCCGGGCGGTCGCGGCGGCGGACGCCGGGCGCGACGAGGCGCGGCGCGGGTCGGGGCTCGACCGCGGCCGGCTGCGGCTCGCGTTCCAGCACAGCCTCGGCGTCTCGCTCGTCCCGGAGCTGCTCGCGCGGTTCCGCGAGCAGCATCCGACGGTCGACGTCGAGCTGCGCGAGGACAGCCGCGCCGCGCTGATCGCCGGGCTCGGCGCGGGCGAGCTCGACGTCGCGCTGCTCAGCCCGGTCCCCGACGAGGAGGGCCTCGCCTGGAGCCCGCTGCTCGTCGAGCCGCTGCGGCTGCTGCTGCCCGCCGGCCACCGGCTCGCGGACCGCCGTCGGATCGAGATGGCCGACGTCGCGCAGGAGCCGTTCGTCGCCCTGCACCACGGCTACGGGCTGCGGACGCTGTTCGAGGGGCTCTGCGCCCGCGCCGGATTCGCCCCGCGGATCGTCGTGGAGACGTCGAGCTTCGCGACGCTCGAGGGGCTCGTCGGCGCGGGGCACGGCCTCGCGGTCCTGCCGCCGCCGCGGCCCGGGGAGCGGGTCGGTGGTCCTCACCGCCCGGCGTCGGCGGCGATCGACGATCCGGCGGCCACCCGGACGATCGCGCTCGTCTGGCGCGCCCACGGCTCCCCCGCGGCGACCGTCGACGCCCTGCGCGCGGTCGCCGCGGCGTGGACCGCGGACCGCGGGGCGCTCCCGGCCGGCGGGTGAGCCGGCGCCGCGGAGATCAGGCCATCGGCAGCGACGCGCCGGTCGGCGCCGGCGCGTTCTGCATCACCGGCAGCTCGGGCAGCGTCGCCAGCAGCGGCGGCAGCTCCGGGGTCGCCGCGATGATGCCGCGGGCGGCGGCGCGGATCGCCTGCGCGGCGCTGTCGTCCGGGTTCTCGAGGACGAGCGGCGAGCCGGCGTCGGCCTGCTCGCGCAGCGGCATCGTCAGCGGCACCTTGCCGAGCAGCGGCAGCTCGAGCTCGTCGGCGAGCTGCTGGCCGCCGCCCTCGCCGAAGATCGCGAACCGCTCGCCGCCCGGGGTCGTGAACCCGGACATGTTCTCGACGACGCCGAGCAGGTCGAGCTCGACCTTGCTCGCCATCTCCGCCGCGCGGCGCGCGACCTTCTGCGCGGCCGGCTGGGGCGTCGTGACGAGCAGGAACGTCGCCTGCGGCAGGAGCTGGGCGAGCGTCATCGAGACGTCGCCGGTGCCCGGCGGCAGGTCGATGAGCAGGTAGTCCAGCTCGCCCCAGTCGACGTCCTGGAGGAACTGGTTCAGCGCCTTGTGCAGCATCGGGCCGCGCCACACGACCGCGCTGTCCTCGGCGACGAAGAAGCCGATCGACATGACCTTCAGCCCGTGGGCCTCGAGTGGCAGGATCTTGCGCTGCGGCGACACCGGCGGTCGCTCGGCGCCGAGGCCGAGCATGCGCGGGATCGAGTAGCCCCAGACGTCCGCGTCCAGGACGCCGACGCGCTTGCCCTCGGACGCCAGCGCGGCGGCGAGGTTCGTCGTGAGCGTCG
>JALRCL010000978.1 GCA_023268575.1 Patulibacter sp. | reverse complement strand
CCGCGCCCGGGTCGACGCCGCCGGAGCCGTCCTCGTCGCCGTCGCCGGGCCCGTCGTCACCGCCGTCGCCCGGATCGGTCCCGGGGTCGGGGCCGGTCGGCTGCTGCGGCGTGCTCGTGCTCGGATCGGGCGTCGTGGGCTCTTGCTCGGTGGTGGTCGGCGGCGCCTCGTCGGTGGTCGGCGGCGCCTCGGTGGTCGTCGTGGCGTTCGCGCACTCCGACTCGACCGTCGTGCGGAGCCGCGAGAAGGCGTCCCGCAGGTGCGTGACGAGCTGCTCGTCGACGTCGCCGGGCAGGTCCTCGACCTTTCGGACGCCCTTGGAGACGGCCGCGGTCGCGTCGTCGCAGCGCTGGTCGGCGACCGCGGTCGAGATCGTCCGCAGCTCCTGCTTGAGGTCGTCGGCGCTCGAGGCGTCGAGCAGGTCCGACGACTGGCCGCACCCGGCGAGGGCCGAGGCGGTCACGAGCAGCAGGGCGATGCGGGTGGACGGGAGACGCATGGGGGATCGCGCGATCCGCTGGAGGCTACCGGCCGAGGGGCAGGCGATCCGCCAGCGAGGCGGGCAGCCCGGCGTCGCGGATGGCGCGTGCGGCGCCCTCGACGTCGTACGGGACCCGGTGCCAGGCGAGCCGCCCCTCGAACGGGTCGAGCTCCATCCAGGCCGCGCGCGGGTCCTGGTCGCGGGGCTGGCCGACGCTGCCGGGGTTGACGATCCATCGCCGGGCGCCGATGAGCAGCTCGTCGCCGTCGGCCCGCTGCTCGAGCTCGACCGGGTCGCGCCCCGCCTTCGCGCACGAGAGCGCCACGTGGCTGTGCCCCACGACGGCGATCTGCTCGTCGAACGCCGCGAGCGACGCCTCGGCCACCGACGGGCTCAGGACGTACTCCCAGACCGGATGACGCGGACTGCCGTGCGCCAGCGCGCAGCCGTGCGCGACGCCGTCCGGGGCGAGGCTCCCGAGCCACGCGCGGTGCTCGGGCCGCAGCTCGCCGGCGGTCCAGGACGCGGCAGCCGCAGCATCCGGGCTGAACTGCTCGCTCGACAGCGCGCCGATCGCGACGAGGTCGTGGTTGCCGACGAGGCAGACCCGGGCGACCTCGCGGATCGCGGCGCAGCAGCCGTTCGGGTCCGCGCCGTAGCCGACGACGTCGCCGAGGCACCAGATCTCCTCGCAGCCGCGGTCGTCGACGTCGGCCAGGACGGCGTCGAGCGCATGGCGGTTGCCGTGGATGTCGGAGAGGACCGCGACGTGCATACTCAAGTGGATGGTGCGTGCCCAGAGGCCGCTCGTCGCCGCCGTGGCGACCGTGGCCGCCGCCCGGATCGCGACGACCGCGCTGCGTCCCCGCTCGCCGGTGCCCGCGCCACGCGGCGGTGCTCGGCCCGGCGCCGGACGGGGCGCGATCGAGGCGGAATCGTACTTCACGGCCGACCAGCTGCACCGCGTGCGCCGCTATCGGCGCCCGCAGGCGCTGCTCGGCGCGGGGGAGACGGCGATCCAGCTCGCGGTGCTCTGGCGGCTGGTCCGCCGCCGTCCCGCGGCACCCGCCACGTCCGCCGGGCAGGAGGAGGACGCCGCGCCCCCCGTGACCGCGCCGTCGGCGGCCGAGCGCCATCCGGTGCTCGCCGGGGCGCTCGCGGGCGCC
>JALRCL010000827.1 GCA_023268575.1 Patulibacter sp. | reverse complement strand
CGGGGTCGGAAGCTGGCACCCCGTCCCACCCCGTCCCCGACGCGGGACGGGGTCACGCGACCGAGTAGAGCGACCCCCGCGACCCTTCGAGCGCGAGCAGCTTCCCGGCCGCCTCCAGCCGGTCGACGGCCGACCGAATGTCGATCGCCTTCCCGCGGACGCCCTCCGCGATCGCGGTCTTCGACGCGGGCTCGTCCTGGTCACCCAGGAAGCTGAGGATGCGCTCCTCGATCGCGTCCGCCTGGACCTGCCCGGCGGCCGCCCGCTCGATCCGGACGCGGTCGACGCCATCGCCGCCGATCCCGTACCGGACCTCGTCCTCCAGCTCGCCGACGCGGACCGCCTTGCCGTTGACCAGCAGGATTTCGCCTCGGACGCTCGGGCCGAACTTCTTGGTCGCCGTCAGCGTCCACGACGCCGACGCGGAGTCGTACTTGCCGTGCGAGCCGTCGGCCATCTTCGTGCTGCGCGTCCCCTCACGGTTTAGGTGGTCGATCAGGAGCACTGGGGCTCCGTATTCCACGCCGAACGCGTTCAGCTCGTTGACGAGCGCGCCGTGCCCTGCCCAGTCGGTGCCGCTCAGCCCTGCGGCCGCGGCGGCCTTTGCGAACGAGTCCACGAGGACGAGCACGTCGTCTCCATCCGCGGCCGCGTGTAGGCGCTCGCGCGTGATCCGCGACGGCGTCCAGACGTAGCGCAACCGCGACAGATCCTCGTCGGTCGCGTCGAGCTGGCGGTACTTCGCGATCGCGATGTCCCGGCCTTGCTCCCAATCAAGATGCACGACGGTCCGCCCGGCGCGCAGCGCGTCGACCGCGACGGCCTGCGCGAAGGTGGACTTGCCCATGCCGCCATGCCCGATGAGCCCAGTCACGCCCGCGTCCGGGATGACGCCCTCGGCCAGCTTGCCAGGCGCGAACTCGATGGCGTAAGGCGCGACGGCCGTCACATCCTCGAAGGCCCACCCCCGCGCCTCCTCGACCGCCGTCAGAACATCATGCAGGGCCTCAACGGCCTCCACCGCTTCTCGCCCAACGTCCCGTGCCATCGAGACGGCCTGCCGCCACGGTCGAGCCGACACGGCCGGTGGCTGCTCCAGCAGCTCTAGCGCAGACGGATACCCGGTTAGGTCGTCGGGGCCGTAGCCCGCTGCCCGGACCCCCGCGGCCACGAAGGGCAAAGCCCCCGGTGCCCCAGAGAACGCGTCGAGCACCGCCTCGGCGGCATCGTCGATCTGCACGAAAACACCCGCATTAGCGTTTGCTACACTATTTGTCACTAGCAAAACTCCTTCAGTTGGACAGACCCCCAGCGCCTCCACGTCGCTGGGGGTCCTTTCGTTGTTAGAAAAGACGCTCCACCTGCACACCGAGAAGGTCCGCGACCTTCTTCGCATTCTCCAGCCTCGGAGGCGCCCCACGCTCCCAGTACAACCATGCCGTACGGGACACGCCCACTTCACGAGCTGCCGCAGCCATCGACAGGCCCTGTGCCTGTCGCGCGTTCTTGAGGTTCGTGTTCACGCTGTGCTCCTTCATCGCTGTTACACACAGATTAACAACCATCGTGCCACCCCGTTGGTGGCTACGCCGGGTTGGCGCCCTTGGCAGCCTGAGTGGCAACGCGCCAACTAGGGTCCCGGGCCGCCCTCGCCCGCCGCCCCGAGCGCCCCGGCCAGCGCGGACGGCGGTCGGCGGCCCCAGCGACCCGCGCCACGTGCGGTGCGGCTCGCACCGCACCTGCACACCGCGGTCGCCGCCGCAGGTGCGGTGCGGGCCGCACCGCGGTCCACCGCGCTCACGAGAAAAACCCGATAAACACTGGGGATACAGCGCGGTGCGACCGACCACCGCACCGCACCCGGCCTCCGGGCTCAGCGAGAGGTGCGGTGGTGTCGCCGGTGCCTATAGGCACCGCGCACCGCACCTCGCAGCCCCCAC
>JALRCL010000825.1 GCA_023268575.1 Patulibacter sp. | reverse complement strand
GACGTTGTGCGGGAGAAAGTTCAGCCCGGCCACGAGCACGCCCAGAATGGCCAGGACCGCCACCGCCCAGACCGGCAGCGGGGCCGCCGCGCGCCACAGCCACTCCGTCACCCGCTCAATGGAGCCGGGGGCGTCGAGGCCCGCGAGCCCGTCCACCGCGGTGGTGGGGACCGCGTCGAGCACTGCCTGGACCGTCGACTCGTCCTGCACGGATCTTCCTCTCCCGGCGCCGTTCTCGTCGACGCCGCTGTCGGGTCCCCGACCCTAACGTCGCGGCCGTCGTTCCCGTGATCGTCGGGTGACCGCGCCCGGGCGAGGGCGACGGACGGACGGGCCGCGGCAGCGGCCCGGGCCTGCGCTGGCCTCGGGCCGCCGCGCGGTGCCGATCAGCTGGCGGGCGCGGCCTGCGGCGCGGGCGCGTCGCCGGACGGCGCGTCGCCCGGGGCGGGCTGCTCGCCACCCGGAGTCGGCCGCTCGCCGCCCGGCGCGGGCTGGTCGTCGCCCTGCGCGGGCTGGTCGTCGCCCGGCGCGGGCCGCTCCGGCTTCGCGGTGCCGGGGACGGCCTGCGCGAGCGCCGTGCGGACCTGGGCCTCGGTGCGGTCCAGCTCGTCGGCGAGCGTCTCGAGGAACGCGTCCTCGGCGGCGCCGCGGGCCGCCTCGAGCGCCGTCGTCACGTCGACGGGGTCCTTGTCGAGGACCTTCGCGAGCGCGGCGACGAACGCGGCGCGCTCGTCGACCGGGCCCTCGTGACCGCGACCGCGCTGCCCCTGCGCCGCATCGGGTGCGGTCCGCGCGTCGGCCGCGGGCGCCGACGCCGTCGGCTCCGCGGGCTCCGGCGGGGTCGTCGGCTCGGCCGGCGTCGTGGGCGCGGTGGGCGTCGTGGGCGCGGTGGGCGTCGTCGGCGCGGCCGGCGCGGCCGGGCCGTCGCCCTCGCGGACGAGCTTTCGCGCCTCCTTCACCGCCTTGCGCAGCTCCTTCGTGCGCACGCCGAGCGCCTCGGCGAGGGTCTGCTGCGCAGCGTCCCGCGCGTCGTCGCGGGCGTCACGCAGCGCCTCGCGCAGGTCGCCCCGCGAGACGTCGAGCGTCCGGGCGACGCGCGCGAGCCGGGCGCGCTGCCCGTGGTCGCCGCGGTGGCGGCCGTGGTCACCGCGGTGCCCGCGGTCGCTGAACGACGGCGCGTCGCCGCGCGTGCCGTCGGGGGCGCCCGAGCCGGGGGTCGCCGACGCGGCGGCCGCGCCGAAGGAGCCGGCGGCGGTGGCACCGGCGGCGAGCAGGGCGATGGTCTTCGTGCGAGCGGTCATACGGAACCTCCTCGTTCGAATGTCGGCCTGGAGCGCGGGCGGCGACCACGGAGGCCGCCGACCAACGGGGGAGTCCAGGCACTGGTCGGGACCGGCGACGACGTGGTCGCCCGGTCCGCGGGACACCTTGGGTGCCGTGCCTGAAGCGCAGATCAACGGCCGCCGGACCGCCCGGGCCGGGTCGGGTTCCCGCCCGCGCGTACCGCGTCCGGGCCCCGGATCGTGGCGCGACGCCACTCGCCGAGCGCGTCGTCGGGCGCGCGTGGTCCCTACAGTTCCCGCGGTGCGCAGCCTCCCGCTCCTGGTGTTCGTCGTCGGCGCCGGGACGCTCGGCGCCGAGATGGCCGCGGCGCGGCTGCTCGCCCCGTACTTCGGCGACTCGACGCTCATCTGGGCCAACACGATCGGCGTCGTGCTCGTGTCGCTCTCGCTCGGCTACTGGCTCGGCGGGCGCTTCGCCGACGATCACCCGGAGGAGCGCAAGCTGCGCCAGCTCGTGCTCGTCTCGGCGGTGCTCTTCGCCGCGATCCCCCTGATCGCCGGCCCGTTCCTCGACCTCGCCGTCCAGGGCCTCGACGAGATCGACGCGGGCGCGTTCGTCGGCTCGCTGATCGGGATGCTCGGGCTCATCGCCGTCCCGCTGATCCTCATCGGCGCCGTCTCGCCGTGGGCCGTGCGCCTCGCCGTCGACGACGTCCGGACCGCCGGGCGCACGGCCGGCCGGCTCTCGGCGTTCGGGACGACGGGCAGCCTCGTCGGCACGTTCCTCTCCTCGCTCGTGCTGATCCCGTTCGTGGGCACGCAGCGGACGTTCTTGCTCTTCGCGCTGGCGATCGCGCTCGTGGGCGCCATCGGGCTGCCCCGCCGCGCGCTCCTCGTGCCGCTGCTCATCGCCGCGCTGCTCGCGCTGCCGCCGGGGGTCACGAAGCCCGCCAGCGGAGACGACGTCGTGCTCGACGAGGCCGAGACGACGTACCAGTACGC
>JALRCL010000775.1 GCA_023268575.1 Patulibacter sp. | reverse complement strand
GCAGCACCGTCCGCTCGCAGGTCCGCTCGATCAGCGCGAGGTCGTGCGACACGAGCACGAGCGTCGAGCCGCCGGCGACCTGCTGAGCGATCCGCTCCTCGCACTTGCGCTGGAAGGCGCCGTCGCCGACGGCGAGGACCTCGTCGATGAGGAGGACGTCGGCGTCGAGCTCGGCGACGATCGCGAACGCCAGCCGCACGAGCATGCCGGTCGAGTACGTCTTCAGCGGCAGGTCGACGAAGTCCCCGAGCTCGCTGAAGGCGACCATCGCCTCGATCCGCTCCTCGACCTCGCGGCGGGTGAGGCCGTAGAGCGCGCCGCCCATGACGATGTTCTCGCGGCCCGAGAAGTCGCGGCTGAACCCGGCGGCGAGGTCGAGGAGCGCCGCGACGCGCCCGCCGATCTCCACGCTGCCGCTGTCCAGGGGCACGATGCCCGCGAGGACGCGCAGCGTCGAGCTCTTCCCCGCGCCGTTGCGCCCGACGATCGCGACCGTCTCGCGCGGGGCGATGTCGAGGCTCACGCCGCGCAGCGCCTGGACCGGCGGGGGATGGCGCGGGTCGCGACCCCCGGACGCGGAGCGCCGGCGCAGCCCGCCGACGAGCACCTCCTTGAGCGTGCGGCCGCTGTCGATCCGCACGTCGAAGGCGCGCGTGGCGTCGCGCAGCCGGATCGCGCCGGCCTCGAGCGCGGCGCTCACAGGAGCACCGCCAGGTCGCGCTGGAGCCGGCGGAAGATCGCCCAGCCGCCGACGAGCGCGATCCCCGTCGCGGCCACCATGTAGGCCCAGAGGTCGAGTCCGGGCGCGTGGCCGTAGTACAGGATCTGGCGCGTCGCCTCGACGAACGGGGCGACCGGATTGCCCCACTCGAGCGCGACGACCGCGGCGTGCGGCGCGTCGCGCAGCTCCAGGTCGGCCGGCTCGTAGAAGATCGGCGTCAGGAAGAACCAGGGGACGAGGATCGCGCTGACGATCGGCATCACGTCCCGGAAGTGGGCGTGGAGCGCCGAGAGCGCGAGGGCGGCGCCCTGGACGGCGAGGATGATGAGCGCCGCCACGAACGGCAGCAGCAGGAGCGCCGGATCGAGCGTGCCGCGCAGCGGGACGGTGATCACCGCGACGATCGTCAGCAGCGCCAGGAACGTCATCGCCTGCACGGCGACGGTCGCCGTCGGGATGATCTCCCGCGGGAAGCGCGCCTTGCGCAGCAGCGCCGACTGCGAGAGCAGGCTGTCGCCCGCCGCCGGCAGCGTCTGGCTCACGAGCAGCCAGACGACCATCGCGGTCATGACGAACAGCGGGTAGTCGTCGTGCTCGATCGGCTTCAGCACGACCCCGAACATGAGGTAGTACGACCCGAGCAGCAGCAGCGGGTTGATGAGGTACCAGACGAGCCCGAGCACGGAGCCCTGGTACTTCTGCCGCAGCTCGCGCTGGACGAGCTGCTGGAACAGGAAGCCGTGGCCGCGCAGATCGCTCGGGCGGGTGACCGACGTGGAGCTCATCGACCGGTGGATGATCGCGCGTTCGGGGGCGGCACGTCCCCGCGGGTCCTTCGCGGCGCCCGGCGGACGTCCCCGGGCCGGTCGCCGGACGCCCGTACGACCCCGGCGCTGCGGGCCCGATCTCGGGAGCGGACGTTCCTCGGACCGGCCTTCCTCCGCGCCGCTGCGCGCGCTATGCCCGTGGGGTGCCCCTCCGTCGCACCGTCCTCCGCGCCCTGCCGCTGGTGATCGCCGCGGCGCTGCTCGTCCTCCTGCTGCCGGGCCGCGGTGCCGTCGCGCCCGCCGGTGCCGCACCGTCGCCGGCGGCGCCGGCGACCGTCGCGGACGCCGCGTCCGACGCCGCGCCCGCGCCCGCGTCCACGGAGCGCCCGCGCGTCGCGGTCCCCGCCGGTCGCTGAGCGGCAGGGCGCTCAGAAGGCGCCGCGGCGGCCGAGCACGGCCGGCAGCGTCTTCACGAGGATCGAGAGGTCCATCGACACCGACCACCGCTCGAGGTAGAGGAAGTCGAGGCGGACCATGTCGTCGAAGTCGAGGTCCGAGCGGCCGGAGACCTGCCACAGCCCGGTGACGCCCGGCAGCACGTGGTAGCGCTTCTTGTGCCACTCCTCGAGCCGGTCGTAGTCGCGCTGGGGCAGTGGTCGCGGGCCGACGAGCGACATCTCGCCGCGGAGGACGTTCAGCAGCTGCGGCAGCTCGTCGATCGAGAGGCGGCGCAGGACGCGGCCGACCGGGGTGACCCGCGGGTCGTCGCGGATCTTGAAGATCGCGCCTCCGGCCTCGTTCAGGGCCTCGAGCTCCGCCTGGCGGGCGTCGGCGTCCTGGAACATCGTCCGGAACTTCAGGCAGTCGAACGGCTGGCCGCCGATGCCGGGGCGCCGCGAGCGGTAGATCACCGGCCCGGCGCTCGTGAGCTTGATCGCGACCGAGATCGCCAGCAGCAGCGGGCTGAGCAGCAGGAGGATCGTCGAGGAGACGACGAGGTCGAACGTCCGCTTGATCGCGAAGTCGACGCCCTCGGAGACCGGCGGGCGCAGCTCGAACAGCGGCAGCGTCTGCCCCGGGAGGAACTCGGCCCGCTTGACGAGGATCTCCATCGTCGAGGGCGCGACCCGCACGTTGATCCCGCGGTGGTGCGCCTGGTCGACGATCTCCAGCGCGAGGTCCTGCGGGAACGCCGGGTCGGTGATGATCACCTCGTCGCAGACGTTCTCGTCCAGGAGCCGCGGCAGGTCGCCGATGACGCCGAGCGAGCGGGACCGCTGCGGGCGCGGCCCGCGCTCGTCGACGCGCAGCGCGCCGGCGACGGTGATCGCCGAGTCGACGTCCTCGCGCAGCGCGGTCGCCACGGCGTCGGCGTGGTGCGCGGGCCCGACGAGGATCGCGCGGCGCTCCTGCCCGGTGTGCCGCAGGACGGCGCCGCTCGTGCTCTCGTAGAGCAGGCGGAGCGTCGCGATCACCGCGATCGTCCAGAGCAGCCCGCCCCAGAAGATGTAGTAGCTCGTGAACGCGTCGCGCTGCCCGTCGATGAGGACGAAGAGCATGATCACGACCATCGCCTGGAAGCTGCCGGTGACGATCTTCCCTAGGCCGGGACGCTCGTTGCGACGGCCGTAGAGCCCGAGCCGCGCGAAGTTGAAGAGGAGGACGAGGACCGCGAACGGCGCGACGTCGCGGGCCTGCTCGGCGTGGATCGACAGGTCGAACCCGTCCGTCCACGCGCCCTTCACCGCGAGCGCGCAGAAGATCGCCGCCCAGACGCCGAACGCGTCGAGGGCCAGCAGCGTCGTGACGCGCAGCGCCTGCCGCAGCGTCTCCACGCGCAGCAGGTAGCCGAGGACGGCTGGCCGCTTCGAGCGGACGTCGACCGACGGCAGGACGGCCGCGCTCCGGTTGCCGGCCCCGGGCATCGGCTCGGAGGGGGCGGCGAGGGGGCGCTGATCGCCAGGCTCGTGTGTGCGGATCCCGGGCGGCACCACCAGCGAATGCTGGCAGATCCCCGACCCGGCTGCGCCTGGCACGCGGCGCGACCCGCCCGGACGGCGGTCCTCGTCGACGTCCGCTCTGCGTCCGGCGTACGCGCGCCGCGCCGCGCCCGCCAGCGGTCGATCGATGGCGGTCGATCGACGGCTAGGCGCTGCGGCCGAGCAGGCCGTCGTGGCCAGCCTGCTCGATCGTGCGCTGCAGGCCGTCGCGCAGCGAGACGCGGGGCTCCCACCCGAGCAGCTCCTGCGCGCGGGTGATGTCCGGACGCCGCTGCTTGGGGTCGTCCGTGGGCAGCGGCTGATGGAGGATCTCGCTCGCCGAGCCCGTGAGGTCGATGACCGTCTCCGCGAGCTCCAGCAGCGTGAACTCGTCCGGGTTGCCGACGTTCACCGGCTGGTGCTCGCCGGACTCCGCCAGGCGGATGATCCCGTCGATGAGGTCGTCGACGAAGCAGAACGACCGCGTCTGCGAGCCGTCGCCGAAGACGGTGATCGGCTCGCCGGAGAGCGCCTGGCGCAGGAACGTCGGGATCGCGCGCCCGTCGTGCGGGCGCATCCGTGCGCCGTAGGTGTTGAAGATCCGGACGATCGTCGTGTCGACGCCCTGCTGCCGGTGGTAGGCCATCGTCAGCGCCTCGGCGTAGCGCTTCGCCTCGTCGTAGACGCCGCGTGGGCCGATCGGGTTGACGTGCCCCCAGTAGGACTCCTGCTGCGGGTGGACCTGCGGGTCGCCGTAG
>JALRCL010000760.1 GCA_023268575.1 Patulibacter sp. | reverse complement strand
CGACGCGGGACCGGCCGCCGCCGACGAACACCACCGGCGCGCGCGGCACGCCGTTGTACGTGTTCGCCATCGCGTAGCCGTAGGCGCCCGTGACCGGCACGACGAGCACGTCGCCCGCCCGAGGGGCGTCCAGGAGCGCGTCGGCCACGAGGACGTCGGAGGACTCGCAGTGCTTGCCGACGACCTTGCAGTGGGTCGCGGCGGCCACCTGCGCGGGGTCCTCCGGGTCGACGAACCGGTCCACGACCTGGACCTCGTAGCGCGCGCCGTAGAGCATCGGCCGCAGGTTGTCCGCCATCCCGCCGTCGACGCCGACCCAGGTGGAGACGTTGCGCTTCACCGTCTGCACCCCGTAGAGCGTCACCCCGGCTCGCCCGACGAGCGAGCGCCCGGGCTCGTCCGCGATCCGGACGCGGTCGCCGATGAGCTCGCGCACGGCCCGGACCTTCTCCTGCGCGTACTCCTCGACCGTCGGCAGGTGGCGCGCCTGGTCGGCGACGTAGGCGACGCCGAGGCCGCCGCCGAGGTTCACCTCCTCGACCGCGTCCGCGAGCGGGGCGATCGCGGCGACCGCGCGCCGGAAGACGTCGAGCTCCAGGAGCTGGGAGCCGATGTGGAAGTGCAGGCCGTCGAGGCGGAGGGACGGCTGGGCGGCGATCCGTGCGATCGCCTCGCGAGCGTCGGCGACGCCGAGTCCGAACTTCGAGTCCGCCTGGCCCGTCGAGATCCCGTCGTGGGTGTCGCCACGGACGTCGGGCGTCACGCGGATCGACACGGCCTGGACCGCGTCGCGCTCCGCGGCGATCCGCGCGAGCCGCTCGATGTCGTCGAAGTTGTCGATGACGACCTGCCGCAGGCCGTGGTCGACGGCGGCCGCGAGCTCGCCCTCCGAGCGCGCGTTGCCGTGCAGGTGGATCCGCCCCGGGGCGAACCCGGCGTGGAGCGCGAGCGCGAGCTCCCCGCCCGAGGCGACGTCGACGCCCAGCCCCTCCTGCTCGAAGACCCGCAGGACCGCGGTGCACGGGAACGCCTTCGAGGCGAAGGACACGTGGCTGCCGGGGGCCGCCGCCTCGAACGCGTCCCGGTAGGCGCGCGCCTGGCCGCGGAGGTCCTCCTCGGCGACGACGTAGGCCGGGGTGCCGTGCTCGGCCGCGAGCTCGAGCGCGTCGCAGCCGCCCAGCAGGAGGCGACCGCGCTCGTCGCGGGCGCTGTCGCGGGGGTAGACGGCGAGGAGGTCGCGGGTCATCGGCCGGGCGGATGATGCCAGCCCGGACCGGGCGATCCGCGACCGCTCAGCCCGCGGGCGTCGCCGCGCCGTCCGGGGCGGCGTCCGGCGGCGGGGTGGTCGCGGGCGCCGCGGTGGTCGTGGGCGACGGCGCGGGGGCCGGCGCACCGGCCCCGAGGACGTAGCCGAGGAGGTTCCCGAGGCCGCGGACGGCGTCGCTCACCGTGTCGCCGAGACCACCGACGACGGCACCGAGCGGCTGCTGCTTGCCGCCGAGGGCGTTCGACAGGCCGTCGGTGAGGGAGTTCGTCGTCCCCGCCAGCGCGTCGGTGGTCGCGCGGACGCCCTCGCCGACGCGGGCCTGCTTCACGGCCGACACGGTGTCGTCGAGGAGCGTCGGCGAGGTCATGGTCGCGGGCGTGGCGGCCGGCTCGGAGGGCGTGGGCCGCGCGGGCGGCGGCGTCGTGGGCACGACCCGACGTCGGTCCGGGGTCCGCGCCGCCTCGCCCGCGCGACGGCGGACGGTCGAGGCCGGCGCGGCACCGTCGCGCGAGGCGCCGTCGGCGACCCGGCGCGGGGTCCCGCCCGCGGCCGGGGCGCTGCGGCTCGCGGTCGGCGCGGCGACCGGCGCCACGTCGCGGTCGGCGCTGGCCACGAGGGTCGCGTCGCCGGTGGCCGCAGCGGGCACGACGAGCGACGCGTCGGGCGACTGGCCCGGGAGCGAGACGACCCCGGTGCCCTCGAGCAGGCCGGCGGCGCCCGTCGCGATCACGAGCGCGGCGACGACCGGCATGGCGCCGACGCCGGCGCCGGTGCCGAACGAGCGCAGGCTGGAGCGCGAGGGCATCGGAGGGAGGATCGCCGATCCGGGACCACGGTACGAGGATCGCAGGCCGAAGTTCGAACGAACGTCCAGCGCAGCACGGCAGGTGTCCGACCGCGGCACCGCGCACGCGCCGGGGACGGGACGCTCCCGCCCCGACCGCAAGACCCCGCGCGCCGGCCCGGGAGCGGGCCTCAGCCCGCGGCGACGGCGGGCGGGATGCGGCCGCCCCGCATGATCGCCAGGGCGACGCCGCCGCCGACGATCATCGCGACGCTCGTGAGCTGCGCGGTGGTCAGGCCGAGGGCCGTGTCGGGGTTGTGGCGCCAGAACTCCACGACGAGGCGCTCGGCGCCCGCGAGGACGAGGTAGAGCGCGAACAGCGCCCCGGGCCGCAGCCGGTCCCGCAGCTGCCAGAGCACGAGCGCCGCGATGCCCATCGCGAGCGTCTCGTAGATCGGCGTCGGCTGGACCTCCTCGCGCGTCGGCACGACCCCGTCGGGGTAGGCCATCGCCCAGGGCAGGTCGGACGGCTTGCCGTAGTCGCCGTCGCCGGAGACCTGGCAGCCGACGCGGCCGATCGCGTAGCCGAGCGCGAGCGCCGGGGCGGTGGCGCCGAGCAGCTGCGCGTTCATCCGCCCGCGCCACGCCGCCCAGGCGAGCACCGCCAGGGCGCCGCCGATCGCGCCGCCGTACCAGGTGAGCCCGGACCCGCCGAACAGCGAGCTCAGCACGCTGCCGTCCGTGTCGGGGTCGTACGCGTCGATCACCCAGTAGAGCCGGGCGCCGACGAGGCCGCCGACGAGCGCCGCGAGCAGCGCCTCGGTGGCCTGGTCCGCCGGCCAGCGGAGCTCGCGGAACCGCCGCGAGAGCAGCGCGCCCGAGGCGAGGAAGGCCAGCGCGAAGCAGATCCCGAAGGTCTTCAGCGACAGGCCGAGCAGGTCGATCTCGGGCTGCATGCGCGGCGAAGGCTAGCGGGCGTGCGGGCCACACCCGCGCGCGCCGCGGCGGGTGGATCGCTGGCCGGCCTAGAGGTAGCCCATCGGGTCGCGCGGAACCCCGTTCACGCGCGTCTCGAAGTGGATGTGCGGCCCGGTGCTGTTGCCCGTGTTGCCGCTGGCCGCGATGACCTGCCCCTGCGTGACCTGCTGACCGACCCGCACGCCGAGGCGCGAGTTGTGGCCGTAGCACGTGGACAGCCCGCTGCCGTGGTTGATGCAGATGTAGTTGCCGTAGCCACCGACCCAGCCGGCGATCGCCACCGTGCCGCTGTCGGCGGCGCGGACCGGCGTCCCGACCGGGACGGCGATGTCGATGCCGGCATGCAGGCGGCCCCAGCGCTGACCGAACGGCGAGGTGAACTGGCCGTTCGCGGGCCAGATGAGCCGGCCGCTGCCGCGCTTGATCGGGCCGCCGGACGGCAGCCCCGAGAGCTTCGACTGGATCTTCGACTCCTCGCGCTCCATCGCCGCGAGGTCCTCCTGGATGTCGCGCCGGTCGGCGCGCACCTTGACGAGCAGGTCGTGCCGCTGGTCGCGGACCGCGTCGACGGAGCTGCGGGCGCTGACGAGCTGCCCCTTCACGGACGCGATCTCGTCCCGCCGCCGCTCGATCCGGTTCGCCGCGCTCCGCTGGCGCTCCTCGAGGGCGGCGAGCCGTGCCTCGGTGCCGACCGCCTCGTCGCGGGCGTCGCGGACGCTGGAGATGATCCGCTGGTCCTGCTCGCCGATCCGGCGCAGGAACTCGCTGCGCTCGACGAGGTCGGCGAAGCCGTTGCTGTTCAGCACGACGCTCACGAGGTCGGGCTTGTCGGCCTGGTAGAGCTCGAGCAGCCGGGCCGCGAGGATCCGCCGCGCCTCCTTCAGCCGGGCGCGGAGCTTCGTCAGCCGCTCGCGCTCCTCGCGCAGCTCGGTCTGCGTCTTGTCCAGGACCGCCTGGCTGCGGTCCAGGTCGGACTGGACCGCCTCCTGCCGGCGCTGCAGCGGATCGATCTTGCGCTGGATCTCCTGGATCCGGGCGCT